>NZ_JBXWSL010000009.1:0-126784 GCF_059613425.1 Ruegeria sp. BHSA123
CCCATAGAACCCCCGCTAGAGGTTAGGAAAGAGGAGAGGTCAAAGGGTGTCAGAACACCCGAAACCACTGGGGCATAAACGGGGGCATTTCTCGGGTATAGGTGACCCAAGTCCCTGCTGTCGTTTCATGTTCTGATGATCTGGCTGGGGTGGTAGGATTCGAACCTACGATACACGGTACCAAAAACCGCTGCCTTACCACTTGGCTACACCCCAACGGTGAGCGGCTATCTACGATTGTTGATGGCAGGGTTCAAGAGCGTTTTGCAAAAAAAGCGAGCGCCGTAAATTTTTTTTGAAGGCCCCTCATTTGGTATCGATCAACACCGCTCCGGTACGGTTGCCTTCTTGTACCAGCGCATGGGCCGCAGCGCATTCTTCCAACGTAAAGACCTTGTGAACGGGGCAGATCAGTGCGCCATCAGTCAGTGCCTTGTGTAATGTCTTTATTGCGGTGGCGCGCAAGTCCGCGGGCAGCAGGTAGATCAGAACCGCTTCGAGCGTCACGGCCTTGAACATCATGGGTCCAAAGGGAAAGACAGGTGTCATATTCCGGGCAGATCCATATGCGTTGATACGGCCGTTTTCGGCGATGACGGCAATGTTGGTGGCAAGGTTCTGTCCAAATTCGACATCGACGATTCGACCGATTGCATGCCCATCATTTGCATCGAGGATCTGATCCGAAAGGTGTTCACCGGTGTAGTCGAGCACGACATCCGCACCAGCTGCCTTGACCCGGTCAAAGTTGCGGGCGCTGGCCGTTGCGATCACTTTGGCTCCGGCCCATTTGGCAAGCTGCACAGCCAGATACCCGACGGTGCCCGCCCCGCCATGGATCAATATGGTTTGCCCGCCCGGTGCGCCGCCCGAGAACACCGCATGGCTTGCGGTTAGGCCCGGAATTCCAAGAATTGCCCCGGTTTCAAGTGACACTGTCTCGGGCAGTTCGACAGCCTGAGATTCGGGCAGGGTGATGTGGCTGGCAGCTGTACCAAATGCGCGCTGCCATTGCCCGTTCCAAATCCACACGCGCCGGCCAATCCGCGCCGCGGGTACTCCATCGCCAACCGCTGTGATGACTCCAGCCCCGTCGCTGTGCGGAACGATCAGCGGAAACGGGGGTTCCGTGACACCCGGCCGGGTTCCCGCACGGGCCTTGATATCCGAGGGGTTTACGCCGGAATAGGACAACTCGACCGTGACTTCACCTGGTTCAGGCTGGATCAGGGGAATATCCTGTATACGCAAGACATCGACAGCGTCTCCGAAGGCTGAATAAGTGACTGCGCGCATAGCGTCCTCCATTTAGGTCGAGTTAAGCGGCGATTGGGCCGGTAACTCAAACACCTTGTCGCGCTTTTTCAGGGCGATGCGCAACCGCGGATACCGGAATTCGTCTTTCGCCTATTCCCGAATTTCGGAAGGATCGACGCCCCAAAGGTTCGATTTCAATGTCCAGCCACGGTATCCGCCAGCGGTGATCCGGCACCAGTCCTGCGAACAGGTTCCAAGGCGCGCCACTACTCCGGTCTCGAAATGAGCGTTCACGGGCGAGGCTAGATCGGGGCGGGCATAAACAGGCAGCATCTCGGATTCGATCAGCACCGTTCGAACGCCAGACAACAAGGCATAGTGAACCCAGCCACCCGCGCCGTCGCGGTCCTGAACCTTGCGCCAGTTTCCGTATTCGGCGGTGACCTGCAGCGGCATGCCGCGCCGTTTGAATACCCAGTCGATTCGGTGGGTTAGGGATGGTCCGCGTCGCACGTTGCCTTCGGCTGCCTTCATCGAAACATAGCGGGGCAGGGGTAGGTTGGTGACCGAACCGCGTTTTACCTCGGCATGTGCGGCACAGACACCGAACATGACCAGAAATACGGAAACTGCCGCCAGAGATCGGCGTTTTACAGGTAGAATGCCACTCACTGACTGCCCGCTCTTATGCCTGTTGATCCGGTTTTGAAAAAAGGTCGACTCAATGCCATTGGGGTTCTTGTGCCCCGCCTTATCCTGCGCCACGATGCCATGGCGCGCGTCCGTTTGCAAAGCAGTGGGAGAGCCGAGGTGCCAAGAGAACGTTTAAGTGTTGTTGTTACGCGACGGTTGCCTGAGGCAGTAGAAACCCGGTTAAGCGAATTGTTTAACGTGCGCCTGCGCGACGACGACACCCCAATGACGCGTGAGGAATTAGTAGCAGCGGTGCAGGATGCCGATGTGCTGGTGCCCACGGTGACCGATACCATTGATGGCGGGCTATTGGGTCAGGCGGGTGAAAAGTTGCGGCTGATCGCCAATTACGGGGCTGGTGTCGACAATATCGATGTGGCGACGGCGCGGCAGCGCGGCATATTGGTGTCCAACACGCCCGGCGTGCTGACCGACGACACGGCAGATATGACCATGGCCCTGATTCTCGCTGTGACACGGCGCATTCCCGAAGGGTTGAGCGTCATGCAGCAAGGCGACTGGACCGGGTGGGCACCCACCGCGTTTCTGGGTGGTCGCATTGGCGGGCGGCGACTGGGAATTCTGGGTATGGGCCGGATCGGACAGGCCGTGGCCCGCCGCGCCAAGGCGTTTGGTATGCAGATCCATTATCACAACCGCCGCCGATTGCGCCCAGAGATTGAGCAAGAACTGGAGGCGACCTATTGGGAAAGCCTGGATCAGATGGTGGCGCGTATGGATGTGATATCGATCAACTGCCCATCGACGCCGTCGACCTTCCATCTGATGAACGCGCGTCGACTGAAGCTAATGAAACCCTCGGCAGTGATCGTGAATACTTCGCGGGGTGAGGTTATTGACGAGAACGCTTTGACCCGGATGATCCGTACGGGGGAAATTGCGGGCGCGGGGCTGGATGTCTACGAACAGGGAACCAGTGTGAACCCGCGCTTGCGGCAATTGCCCAACGTGGTTCTACTGCCGCATATGGGGTCGGCCACGCTGGAGGGGCGGGTTGAGATGGGTGAAAAGGTTATCATCAACATCAAAACCTTCGAGGATGGCCACCGCCCGCCGGATCAGGTTGTGCCTGCGATGCTCTGACGCGTCGGAAAGGATTATGGATGGGCGTGTTTGAAGGGGGATGCCGCTGTGGAAATCTGCGCGTCAAGGCCGCGGGCCGTCCTCTTCGCGTCGGGATTTGTCATTGTCTGGACTGCCGCAAACACCATGGCGCGTTGTTCTATGCGGCAGCCATTTTCCCGGCGGATGCGGTTAGGATAATCGGCAAGGCAAAAAGCTATTCCGACCGGTACTTTTGCCCTGATTGCGGATCTCCGGTATTTGCCCGAAGCGGTGCCGAAGTCGAAGTGCATTTGGGGAGCCTTGATGCGCCTGACCAATTCACACCGACATATGAATGCTGGACCACCCGGCGCGAGGCGTGGCTGCCCGAATTCACCGGAATGACCCGCTATGATCAGGATCGTCGCGCCGAAGAAACCGAACCATAGCGGATATGGCGAAACTTCGCTGTGATAACACGCTGCCATGCCTGATCATTGCAGAGGGGGCAAAATCCTTACAGGATTGAAAATAAAGATTGTATTGGAGGGTTAGAACAGATGAGACATGTTTCAGCACTGTTGTTTACTACCGCACTTACTATTTCGACACCGGGGTTCGCGCAGGAAACAGCCGACGCCGTTGCCCCTGAGGGCGCGACAGAAGGGCAGGTTCAGGCGATGACCGATGACGTTATTGCAGCCCTCGAAGCCAAGCTTGAGGGAGTTCCGGTCACATCCGAAAACTGGATGATAGCTGCGGCCAATCCGCTGGCGGTGGAGGCCGGGACCAAAGTGCTGCGCGCGGGCGGGTCTGCCGCGGATGCGATGGTGGCCGTGCAGGTCGTGCTGGGACTGGTCGAACCGCAATCCTCTGGTCTGGGCGGGGGTGCGTTTCTGGTTTGGTACGACGCGGCCAGCGGGCAAATGACGACGCTGGACGGCCGCGAAACAGCACCGCTTGCCGCAACCCCGACGCTCTTTCAGGACGAAAACGGCGAGCCGCTGAAATTCTTCGATGCGGTGGTGGGCGGATTGTCGGTGGGTACACCGGGTACGCCTGCACTGCTGGAAGAGGCGCACCGAAGATGGGGGCGCGCGTCCTGGCCCGGGTTGTTTGCCGATGGCATCCGACTGGCGGATGAAGGGTTTCTGGTGTCCCCGCGTCTGGCCAGCCTTGTCGAAAACGATGCTGACCGCCTGTCGCGCTTTCCCGAAACAGCCGCATACTTCCTGCCTGATGGTCAGCCGTTGCAGCAGGGACAGCGTTTGATGAACCCGGATTATGCCGAAACATTGCACGTGCTGGCCAGCGATGGCGCTGCGGGGTTTTACGGAGGTGAGATCGCTGCGGATATTGCGCGAACAGTCCGAAACGCCCCCGGAAATCCCGGCGTTCTTGCGGGGGTGGATCTGGCGCTCTACCAGGTGATCGAACGTGAACCGGTCTGTGCCGAATACCGTGCCTACGAGGTTTGCGGCATGGGCCCGCCGTCGTCGGGTGCCCTGACCGTCGGGCAGATTCTGGGGATGTTGAACAGCTATGATCTTGCAGCAATGGGCGCCGAAAGTGCCGAGGCATGGCGCCTGATCGGCGATGCTTCGCGCCTCGCCTTTGCGGATCGTGGGCGGTACATGGCAGATAGCGATTTCATACCCATGCCCACCAAGGGGCTGGTTGATCCGGGTTACTTGTCCCAGCGGGCGGCGTTGCTGGAAAGCGAAGTGGCCTTGTCCGAAGTCGCACCGGGTAAACCGGAATTTGACCATGCTTTGATTTGGGCGGACGACGTGTCGCTGGAACTGCCGTCAACCTCGCATATCTCGATCGTGGACAGCTATGGCAATGTGTTGTCGATGACGACGACGATCGAGAATGGTTTTGGGTCGCGCCTGATGACAAACGGGTTCCTGCTGAACAACGAGCTTACTGATTTCTCGTTCAAGACACACAGCGACGGTGTGCCGATTGCCAACCGGCTGGAGCCCGGCAAGCGTCCGCGCTCATCCATGAGCCCGACCATCGTGTTGCGGGATGGTGAGCCGGTTCTGGCTATCGGGTCTCCGGGCGGCAGCCGGATTATCGGCTATGTCGCCAAGTCCATCATCGCCTGGGCCGATTGGGGAATGGATGTGCAGCAAGCGGTTTCCCTACCTCATCTGGTCAACCGGTTCGGAACATATGATGTCGAGGCTGCGACTTCGGCAGAAGGTTTTACAGACGCGCTTGCTCAGCTGGGTTTCGAAGTCAACGCACGCGACCTGACTTCGGGGCTGCACGCCATCGAAATCGGTGACAGGCTGAGCGGTGGTGCCGACCCGCGCCGCGAAGGGATTGCGCTGGGCGAATAGGCCCTCGGTATTTGTGGGGATTGCCTGCTTTTAACGGGCCTTTTAGTCATAGGCTGAAAGGCCCAAAACGTTTTTGGGGCTGGGGAGGATGACAATGGTACAGGCAACCGCATTACCAAGGAATGAAGCTGGTATTGAAACCGTAATAGGCATTCTCAAGCAGCGCTTTGGCGACAGGTTGCAAACGGGTGCCGCTGTCCGTGAACAACACGGGCACACCACGACCTGGATCGAAAACCAAAGCCCCGATGCCGTGGTTTTCCCGCATTCGACGCAAGAGGTTTCGGACATCGTCAAAACTTGTGCGGCGCACCGGGTGCCAGTGATCCCGTTCGGAACAGGAACATCGCTGGAAGGGCATGTAAATGCGCCGGCGGGGGGAATCTCGGTCGATCTGACACAGATGGACAGTGTGCTTGCAGTTCATGCCGAGGATCTGGATTGTGTCGTGCAGCCCGGTGTCACGCGCGAAGCGTTGAATAAACACTTGCGCGATCTGGGCCTGTTCTTTCCGATTGATCCCGGGGCGAATGCGTCGCTGGGTGGGATGGCCGCTACCCGCGCGTCGGGCACCAATGCAGTGCGCTATGGGACGATGAAAGACAACGTTCTCAGCCTTGAAGCCGTAATGCCAGACGGTCAGATCATTCGTACCGGGCACCGGGCCAAGAAATCTTCAGCCGGCTATGATCTGGCCCGTCTTCTGATCGGGGCGGAAGGCACGTTGGGAATCATCACCGAGCTGACATTGCGGTTGCAGGGTATCCCCGAAGCGATCAGTTCGGCCCGGTGTTCCTTTCCGACCGTCGACGCCGCGTGCCGTGCGGTGATGATGACAATTCAGTACGGCATCCCGGTTGCCCGGATCGAGTTGCTGGACGAGTTGTCGGTTCAGGCCGCCAACGCCTATTCCGGGCTGAGTCTGCCGGATACACCTTTGTTGTTGCTGGAATTTCACGGCTCGGAAAGCGGTGCCGTAGAGCAGGCTGAAACCTTTGGTCAGATCGCCGAAGAGTTTGGTGGCACAGATTTTGCAGCAACTTCGACCACCGAAGAACGGAACAAACTTTGGCAGGCACGGCACGATATGTATTGGGCGTGTCTGCAATTGCGCCCCGGTGCGCGGGGCATCTCGACCGATGTCTGCGTACCGATCTCGCGTTTGGCCGAGTGTGTGACCGAAACGCAGAAAAAAGCTGCTGGCCTCGGCTTGTTGGCGCCCATCGTGGGCCATGTGGGGGACGGCAATTTCCATACGCTGCTGCTGATCGACATGGAAAACGTTGAAGAAGTTGCCAAGGCCGAGGCGTTTGTCGGCTGGCTGAACGACATGGCGATATCCATGGAAGGCACATGTACCGGTGAACATGGCATCGGGCAGGGAAAGCGGCCTTATCTGACCAGGGAACTGGGCGCCGCCACGCGGTACATGGCAGCGATCAAGGCCGCGCTGGACCCAGACAACATCATGAATCCTGGCAAGATCTTGTCGGACGACACGTAGCCGTATTCGCCTCTGTTCCGTGTTTACGCCCTCAAAACGTCCACATGTTCTGGTTTCACGGGGTTGAGGACAGAGGATGGGCGACATGAGCGCAAAATATCTGGCGAGGTTTGTAGCCATCTGCGGGTTGGCCGTTGCAGGGTTGGACTATGTTCAGCAAGCAAAAGCATCGGAAAATGGTCTGGGCATGAAGGAATATCTTGCCTCGGTATCCTCGCGTGTCGGTCTTTCTGACGGCTGGTTCGCGGCAGAGGCGCAGGCTTCGCCATCACGGGAACCGGCGGTGAAGAATCCCTCGGAAGAAATTGGCAAAATGGTCTGCGTCTCGGTCGGAACAAGCAAACGCTGTCGCTCCAGTGGTTGAGGGCAGCGGTGCGGCGAATGAAATGCGACCCGCTTTCGATATTCGGGTCGTTTTTTTCATATCACTGGTCGGATGAATGTCGCGCTATCCCCCTTAAGTACGCCATATGGTGTCAACTGATTTCAAGGGGAGACGCCCGGTTATGAAAACCCAAGTCAAAGCATTGGTCGTAGGCGGCGGCGCCGTTGGGACCTCGATTGCCTATCACCTGGCCAAAGCGGGCTGGGACGATGTGATGTTGATCGAACGGGACGAGCTGACGTCCGGGTCCACCTGGCACGCCGCGGGCCTGTTGCCGCTGTTCAACATGTCCTATGCGACGACCCATATCCACAAGTATTCGGTGGATTTCTACAAGACGCTTGAGGAAGAAACCGGCCTGAATGCAGGCTTCGCGGTTGTGGGCAACCTGCGCATGGCACAGACGCAAGAGCGTATGGACGAATACATGCTCTATGCCTCGACCGCCGAAACCTGTGATGTGAAATACGAATGGCTGACCCCGGACCAGATCAAGGAACGCTGGCCGCTGATCGAGACATCGGATCTGAAGGGCGCGATCTATCACACCGAGGACGGTTATATTAACCCTGCCGATGTGACCCAGGCGATGGCCAAGGGGGCCCGCCAGCGCGGGGTTGAGATCGTGCGCAAGATGCAGGCTGACGCGTTCCACTGGAACGGCACGCACTGGGAAGTGACCTGCACCAAGATGGTTGAAAAGGGCGGCAACCTGGTGCCTTCCGACGAGCAGGTCGTGATCACCGCCGAACATGTTGTGACCGCGTCGGGCAACCACGCGCAGCGCACCGCCAAGATGCTGGGCATCAAGATGCCTGCCATCCCGGTGGAACATACCTTTATCGTCATGGACAAAGACCCCGAGTTGGTCAAATGGCGCGAAGCAGGCAACCCCGAGCACCCCGTTGTCCGCGATGCCGACAACGAATCCTATGCGCGTGAAGAACGCGGTGGCTGGATTCTGGGTATCTATGAACACGGCGCCCCCGCGCAGTTCGAATTCGGTGTGCCGGACAGCTTTCGCGCCGACCTGTTCCCGCTGGATCTGGACCGGATCGCCGAGCAGTACATGGCAATGGCCGAGCGCGTGCCGTCCTGTGCCGAATCCGGCCTGAAGGATGATTTCAACGGCCCGATCTGCTATACACCGGATGGCAATCCGCTGGTTGGTCCGGCTCCGGGTTTGCGTAACATGTGGCTGGCCGAAGGTTTCAGCTTTGGCATCACCGCTGCGGGCGGGACCGGCTATTATCTGGCACAGATGATGGTCGATGGCGAAGCCGAGATCGACATGGCCTCGCTGGACCCCAAGCGTTACAGCAGCAACTGGATGACCACCGAGTTCGCGGCGCGTAAGAATGAAGAATGCTATGAGCATGTCTACATCCTGCACCACCCGGATGAAGAGCGTGAAGCCTGCCGTCCGCTGCGCACCGTTCCGGCCTATGATCGCCAGAAAGCACGCGGTGCTCAATTCGGCTGGGTGAATGGCTGGGAACGCCCGAACTATTTCGGCCCGCTGGACGCGCCCGAGAATTTCGACAAGGAAGCACGCTCGTTCCGTCGTGGCGGCTGGTGGCAGTACGCCGTCGAAGAAGCCAAAGCGATCCGCGAAGGTGTTGGCCTGATCGACGCGTCGGCCTTCACCAAGCATGTCGTCAAAGGCCCCGGTGCCACCCAATTCTTGGATTGGTTCACCTGCAACAAGCTGCCTAAGGTCGGTCGTATCAACCTGACCTACGCGCTGACCTCGCACGGGACCACCCGCACCGAATACACCATCGTCCGCAATGGCGAGAACAACTACTACATCGTCTCTGCCGGTGCATGGACCGAGTACGACGCCGACTACCTGCGTAAAGCAGCCGAGGACAAGATGGGGGAGTTCGGTTACATCGAAATCCAGGACGTGACCACGCAATGGGGCGTCTTCGCTATCGCCGGACCCAAGTCGCGTGATGTTCTGAAAGAAGTCATCAAGGACGCCGACCCGGAAACCGCGCTGTCCAACAAACGCTTCCCGTGGCTGTCGGCCCGTCAGATCGAGCTGGGCATGTGCCCGGTCAACGCGATCCGCGTGGCCTATACCGGTGAGCTGGGCTGGGAACTGCACCATCCGATCGAGATGCAGAACTACCTGTTCGATTTGCTGGAAAAGGCCGGTGAGAAGCACGGCATGAAGCTGGTTGGTGCCCGTGCCCAGAACTGGCTGCGTCAGGAGAAATCTTACCGCGCCTTTGGCACCGAACTGGGCCGCGATGCGACCCCGTTGGAAGCCGACCTGCCGCGCTTTGTCGACCTGTCCAAGGACTTCCACGGCAAGGCCAAGCTGGAGGAGACCGGTGTGCGCGCCAAGTGCTGCACCTTGTTGATCGACGGTCCAGCCGATGCTGACCCGTGGGGCCGCGAGGCGCTGTACACGCCAGAAGGCGAGCGTGTAGGCCGTCTGACCTCGGGCGGCTATTCTGTCGCGTTCGAGAAGTCGATCGGGATGGGCTATGTGAAGCCTGATCTGGCAGTCGAAGGCACCAAGCTGAAGGTCAAGATGCAGGACAAGCTGTGGGATGCTGTCGTGACATGCGACAGCCCCTATGATCCGAAAAACGAAACCATCCGCAAGGACGGTTGATCAATCTAAGGCCCCGGAATTTCCGGGGCCTTTTCTGTTGGTTACGCGGATAGTTCGTCGAAACATTCCAACGCCTTGGCAGCATACATCATGGCTGGTCCACCACCCATCTGAATGGCCATACCCAAAACGTCGGACACCTCTTCGCGTGTTGCGCCTGCTTTGACCAACGCGTCGGTGTGCAGGGTAATGCAGGGCTCGCAGCGGAGCGACACCGACATGCCCAACGCTATAAATTCCTTTGTTTTATAGTCGAGCGTTCCGCCTTCCTTCACAGCCTTCCCAAGTGCGCCGAATGCGCGCGACGTGTCGGGAATGGCCCCGTTGAGATTGCGCAAACTTGTACGAGTTGCCGAGAGCTTTTCTTGCCAAGCCATTTTGAGTGCCTTTTTCATATAAGATAACGGGAATATGTGCGGGCAGTGGTAAGTTGACCTTGATCTCGATCAGTTGGCAGGGCGCTCGGAAACAAATGCAAGGTTATTTGCGGGCATGTCGATGGTTTTCAGCACGCGCAACCCTACCTGCTGGAACAGGCCAAGCATATCTTTGTCGTTCTTGTAGCCAATGTCGGGATCTTGTCCGATCAGAGCCTCGTGAAACCTTTTGTCCCCGTCGCTTGTCAATTGGCCCGAGCGTTTGAATGGGCCGTACAAAACGAACCTCCCGTTTTCAGTCAGGGACTGAGCGATTTCGGCGAAAATGGTTCTGGTATCCTGCCAACTGATCAAATGTATCAGGTTGATCAAGACGATCAGGTCCTGCGATGGGAAGCGCGCATGCCAGCCCGAATTCGTTGCGTCCAGATGTTCGGCGCTTGCCACGTTGGGTAAGGCGCTGGCATAGGCGTCGATGCTATTGCGGCGTTCAGGGTCAGGTTCGGTGGGATGCCACGTCAGATCGGGCAGCAAATCAGCAAACGCACAGACATGCTGACCGGTTCCGCTTGCAATCTCCAGTGCGTGCCCGCGGCGCGGTGCCCAGTCTTGTAGCACCGCACAAAGCGCATCGGAGTTCCGAGTTGCTGCCGGGGCAACAAGTTTACCATCCTCCCCCACGTTGGCGACACTCGCAGAGGGCGGTAGATAGCGTTTGATCATCTGTTCAACCTGTTTGGGGTCAGCGACTTGACACTGTCAGGATCCAGCACCGGCGTGTTTCCAACCACCAGATCACACAACAACTGCGAAGCCGCTGGTGCTGTTTGGAAACCATACCCGCCTTGACCCGCAGACCAGATAAACGACGGGTCAATCGGGTCGGGCCCAAGCACCAAGGTTCCGTCCGGTGCGAAACTGCGCAATCCGGCCCAGTTCGTTTCGACCCGTGTTACTGCCTCGGTCATCAATTCTTCGTAGCGCGCCAGACCTTCGGCCAGCACCATGTCGTCGGCATAGGCGTCCTGAGGTGGTACGGGGTCGGCTTCGGCAGGCGAAACAAGCAGCTTGCCCGCGTCCGGTTTGGCGTACCATGTTTCGCCTGTGCCCAGCATCATGGGCCATCCGGATACATCATGGCCTCCGGGGGCGGGCAGCCGCGCCATTGATCGGCGGCGAGGAGAGATGCCGATAGGTGGTACCCCGGCAAGCATGGCGATTTCGTCCACCCATGCACCGGCCGCATTCACCAGGTTGCGGGCTTCGAAGATCTGCCCGGCCTCGACCAGCCAATGCCGCTCTTTTCGAATGCCGGTTACTTTGCTTTTTGTTGCAACGGTTCCACCGTTCTTGCGAATGGTCCGCGCGAAATCCTGCAACAGACGATCAGTATCGATGTCAAATGCGGCTTCACTGATTGCCGCGAAACCCACCTTGGCCGGGTTCAGGATCGGAACGCTCGAAACCGCCTGAACCATCGAAATTCTTTCCATGTTCAGGTCTACGCGGTCGGCTTCGAAAACTTCGCTTTGGTCAAACGAACCGATCAGCATCAGTCCGCGCGGGGTCAGGTACCCACCGTCTTGCGTGCGCAGGAATTCCGCTCCAGCCCTGTTCAGCGCCACCACGGACGGCGGACCATAGTTTTCTTCAAACAGGGCTGCCGAGCGACCCGACGCGTGATACCCCAAGGCGTCTTCGGCCTCTAAAACCATCACGGTTCCATGTTGCGACAAGCGCGCTCCGGCGCTCAACCCGGCAATTCCGCCCCCGATGACGAGGAAATCGATCATTATTTGTGTTCCTTCCGCAGCAGGTTCGCCACAAGTTTTCTGGGTTTCATTTAGCTTTTTGGGTCAAGCATTTGGCATTCCGAAGATTCTCCAAAATATATGCAGCCTTGAATTTGGGCTTCAACCCGGTCAAAGAAGTATCAAAACGAACAGGAGGGCAAGGTGACCGCAGCAGATCTTCATCCAATGGCCACTGGGCACATTCCCCGATACGTCGTCGCAGCTGACGGAAGCGATTACCTTTTTTCGGCTATGGTCGTCTTCTTTGTCATTCTCGTGGTGCTGATCGGTGTTGGGTACCTGACGCTTCATTCGGTTCCGGAAAAAATGGCGCACGAGAACAACCATCCGCAATTTCAGTTGGTGGGCATTCTGGCGCTGCTGGCCCTGTTTACTCATAACGGGATATTCTGGATTGCCGCTGTACTAGTCGCAGGGTTCCAGTTTCCGGATTTTGCAACCCCGCTTAAAAACATTGCCGATGCCATTCGTTCTCTTGGACGTGCGATTGCTCCGGAACCGGTGCCCGAGGCACCTGCGCCAACCCCTGGCGTTTCAGAATCCACGGACGTTCAGGAACAAAACACATGATTGAGACCCTGCTTTGCGCCCTGATCACGGTGCTGCCCGATTATCTGTTCCGCCGGTTTGTTCAGGGCAAACGTATCGGTCACGAGATCACCCTTTTCACCATGTGGTACGAATTGCGCTGGGGTCTTACGACCTGTGCCATTCTGGCGCTGACGGTAATCACCACGCTGTTTTATTTTCACCCAGCCAGCAAAACCGCAGCGTCCTATTTTCGAACCGTGACGATCCTGCCGCAACTTGGTGGTCGTGTTTCGGAAATTTTCGTTAAGAACAACGAACTGGTAACCGCTGGCCAGCCGATTTTCAGGATCGAAGATTTCAGCCAGACAGCACAGGTTCAGGCGGCAAATGCACAGATCGCACAGGTTCAGGCCTCGCTGAAAGTGGCTGAAACTGATCTGGCCGAAGCTGATGCCGGTATTGCCGGCGCCAAGGCGGCTTTGGCGCAGTCCTTGGACGATCTTGAACGAAATACGACCCTGCGCGACCAAGGTTCAAGCGCTGTCCGGCTGACCGAGATCGAGCGACTGGAAAACCTTGTTGCCGAGCGTGAGGCGCAGGTGGTTGCGGCCGAATCCAGGCGTGCGGCAGTTGAACAGCAGATCGAAGAGCTGATCCCCGCGCAACTGGCCAGCGCCATTGCACAGCTTGACGCCGCGCAGACCGAGTTGGACAAAACGCTGATTGTCGCCGGTGTTACCGGACGGGTCGAACAGTTTAGCCTGCAAGTTGGTGATTACGTGAGCCCGTTGTTGCGTCCTGCGGGCATCCTCGTTCCGTCGCATACCGGACATGACCGTTTTCAGGCTGCTTTCAACCAGCTGTCTGCTCAGGTGATCAAACCAGGTATGATCGGTGAGTTGGGCTGCATGACCAAGCCATTCACCGTAATTCCCACTGTGGTGGTCGAGGTGCAGGATGTCATACCGTCCGGCCAGATCCGTCCATCGGATGAATTGCGGGATGTGCAGAATAACACCAATCCCGGCTCGATTCTGGTCTATATGGAGCCGCTGTATAAAGGTATGGCCGATGACCTTCCTCCGGGCAGCAACTGTCTGGCCAATGTCTACACCGACAACCATGACCGTCTGGAACACGAGGATCTGGGCTTTTGGAAAGCTGCTTTCCTGCACGTGGTCGACACAATTGGCGTGGTCCATGCGGCAGGTTTGCGTTTGCGCCTGATCCTGATGCCCGTTAACACGCTGGTGCTGACCGGGCATTGATCCGGTTCCCGCAGAACAGTTCTTAACGCGCCCGGCAGGTTCCCCGCCGGGCGCTCGTATTATTAAAGCGCTGCTTTGAACAGCTGTGTCAGGTTTTCTTTGGTCAACTCAATCGGGTTCCCGCCACATGACGGGTCGATGATTGCGCCTTCGACGAGCGTTGGGATTGATGTCTCGGTAACGCCAAGGTCTGCCAGCTTTCGCGGGATGCCGAGGCTGTCGTTGAATTCCTGCACAAAGGCGCGGAAGCCATCGAACCCTCCGTTGATACCCAGATAGGCGGCAGCCTGCTGGAAACGATCTGCGATGGCGGGAGCATTGAAATCCAGCACGGCGGGCATGCAGACCGCATTGGTGGTGCCGTGATGGGTGTTGAAGTGCGCGCCGACCGGGTGGCTCATGGCGTGGATCGCACCAAGACCTTTTTGGAAGGCAGTTGCGCCCATGGCAGCAGCGCTCATCATCTGGGCGCGGGCCTCAATGTCGCTGCCATCTGCGTAGGCGCGCGGAAGATATTCTTTCACCAAACGCATTCCTTCCAGTGCGATGCCCTGGCTCATCGGGTGATAATGCGGGCTCGAATAGGCTTCGACACAATGCGCGAAGGCATCCAGACCGGTGCCTGCGGTGATAAATTTGGGCATCCCAACCGTCAGTTCAGGATCGCAGATCACCACCGTCGGCAGCACCTTGGGGTGGAAGATGATCTTCTTGGCATGGGTCTCGGAATTTGTGATGACGCTGGCGCGGCCTACCTCGGACCCGGTTCCCGCAGTCGTCGGAACCGCAATGATCGGCGCGATCGCATCCGCGTCGGCACGGGTCCACCAGTCGCCGATATCCTCAAAGTCCCACACGGGCCGCGTCTGGCCGCACATGAAGGCGACCATCTTGCCCAGATCCAGCCCCGAGCCGCCGCCAAAGGCAATCACACCATCGTGCCCACCGGCCTTGTATGCCGCAACGCCTGCGTCGAGGTTTTTCTCATTCGGGTTTGGGTCCACGTCACTGAATACACCGCGGCCCAGACCAGCTGCCTCCATGATATCCAGCGTCGCCGCAGTGATCGGCAGATCGGCCAACCCCTTGTCCGTGACCAACAGGGGTTTCTTCATCCCGGCTGTGGCACAGGCTGCGGGCAGTTCCTTGATGCGTCCGGCACCAAATTTGATTGCGGTCGGATAGGACCAGTTTCCAACAAGTGACATGTCAGGTTTCCTTTGTGATTTGAGACCTGCTCGGGCGAGGGGGTCAGACCCGAGCAGGCCGTCGTCCTTAGCCCGTGACCTTCTTCAGGTGGTAAGATTTTGGACGGGTGAGATTGTGATAGCCGATGACCGAAAGACCACCGCCGCGCCCGGTATTCTTGCAACCGGTCCAGCACAGCCCAGGGTCTAGATAGTCGGCCCGGTTCATGAAGACGGTGCCGGTCTCGATCTGGTCGCCCACACGCGCCGCGCGGTCCACATCGCGGGTCCAAAGGCTGGCTGTCAGACCAAACTCGCTGTCGTTCATCAGCGCGATGGCCTCAGCATCCGAGGACACTTTCATGATGCCCACCACCGGGCCAAAACTTTCGTCCCGCATCACCCGCATATCATGGGTCACATTGGTCAGAATCTGCGGCGTGAGATATGCGCCGCCGTCATCCTCGGGGAAGGCTTCAATATGCGCGACCGCACCGGCCTCAACCGCTTCGGCAATCTGCGCGCGCACCTCGTCAGCGAAACGCACATTGGCCATCGGACCAATGGTTGTTTCGGCGTCCAGCGGATTGCCCAGTTTGTAGCCTTTCACGATCTCAACGGCCTTGGCGACAAAGTCATCATACAGGCTTTCGTGAACGTAAATCCGCTCGATCCCACAGCAACACTGGCCCGAATTGAACATCGCGCCGTCGATCAACGTATCGACCGCCGCGTCCAGATCAGCGTCGTCCATGACATAACCCGGATCCTTGCCGCCCAGTTCAGTGCCCACGCCCGTAAAAGTCCCCGCCGCCGCACGCTCCATGGCCTGACCGCCACCGACCGAACCGGTGAAGTTCACAAAGTCGAACGCGTTACCCGCGATGAGGTCATTGGTCACGTCGTGGCTGAGGAACACATTCTGGAACACGTCTTCGGGCACCCCCGCCGAATGGAACGCCTGCGCCATCCGCTCACCAACCAACAAAGTCTGGGTTGCGTGCTTCAGAACAACCGTGTTGCCCGCGATCAGCGCGGGCGCCACCGTGTTGATCGCCGTCATGTAAGGATAGTTCCAGGGGGCAACCACAAAGACCACCCCATGCGGAATACGCTTGATATAGCGTTTGAAGGTTTCATCTTCACCCACGGCAATATCGGCCAGTGACGTCTCGGCGATCTTTGCCATATGGCTGGCACGTTCGTTGAAGCCACCAAACTCGCCGCCATAGCGCACCGGGCGACCCATCATATGCGCCAGTTCCGGAACGATCTCATCATTCATCGCGCCGACAGCCGCGACGCCCGCCATCACCAGATCAATCCGCTCCTGCAACGGTCGCGCTGCCCAGGCTCCCTGCGCCGCCCGCGCCCGCGCCGCGACCTCAAACGCAGCCTCCCGCGACAGCACCTCGCGTTCCGCATAAACCGATCCATCGATCGGCGAGACACATTGCAACATCTGCCCCATAGTTACTCCATCTCTAAAGAGAGCAGGATCCCTGCTTCATCTGGCCATAAATATCCCGGGGTGCGCGAGGGGCTGGCCCCTCGCTTCCTCCCTCTCAAGCCCGCTCAAACCCGCGGGCCACTTCCCAATCGGTTACCACGCGCTCGAATTCCTCGATTTCGACCTCAGCCGCACGGGTATAGTGATCGACAACCTCATCGCCCATCGCCGCGCGCAGCATCTGTGATCCGTGCAAAGCGTTGCGTGCATCCTTCAATGTACCCGGGATCTTTCCCGTCTCGCCCTGATAGACATCGCCCTTGGTCGGCGGCTGCAACTCCAGCCCTTCTTCGATTCCTGCGATCCCGGCCGCCAGCATTCCTGCAATCGCCAGATAGGGGTTCATGTCCGACCCCGGAATACGGCACTCGACCCGTATCGCCTTGGTGCTATCCCCGCACAGGCGGTACCCGGCCGTACGGTTGTCTACAGACCAAATGATCCGTGTCGGTGCAAAAGTACCTTTCATAAACCGCTTATAGCTGTTGATGTAAGGCGCCATGAAATACGTGTAATCAGCGGCGTATTTCAGCAGACCGGCCATATAGCTTTTCATCAGCGCCGACATGCCCAGCTCATCCGATGCATCATAGAAGGCAGGTTTGCCATCCGCCCATAGCGACTGATGCACATGAGACGAGCTACCAACCCTTTCATGATGCCATTTCGGCAGGAAGGTCGCCGCATGACCCTGCTGCCAGGCGATTTCTTTCACCGCGTTCTTGGCGATCGAGTGATACTCTGCCGTGTCCATCGCAGGTGCGTATTTGATGTTCAGTTCTTCCTGCCCGGCCTCGGCCTCACCTTTGGTGTTCTCGACCGGAATGCCCGCATCCCACAGGTGGTTGCGGATCGGGCGCATCACATGCTCTTCCTTGGTGGTCTGCATAATGTGATAATCTTCGTTATAGCCCGAGATCGGCTCCAAATCGCGGAACCCTTCCTTTCGGATTGCATCAAAACTCTTCGCGAACAGGAAGAATTCCAGTTCGGTGGCGCACATCGCCTCATACCCCATCGCCTTCAGGCGGTTCACCTGTTTCTTCAGGATCGAACGCGGCGCATGTGGCACTTCCTCATGGGTGTGGTGATCCAGCATATCGCACATGACCATCGCGGTGCCTTCCAGCCAGGGCACCGGGCGCAATGTGCTAAGGTCTGGCTTCATCACATAGTCGCCATAACCCCGCTCCCAGCTGGTCGAGGCATACCCATCCGGCGTCGCCATCTCGAGGTCCGTGGCCAGCAAGTAGTTACAGCAATGTGTCTCTTCCCACGCGCCAGCCACAAAATGACCTGCATGAAAACGCTTGCCCATCAAACGACCCTGCATGTCAACCATGCAAACCAATACAGTGTCGATCGCGCCGTTTGCGACAAGCGATTTCAGGGTTTCGAAAGTCAGAGTTGCGGTCATGAAACAAACCTCATGCGTTGAGTAGGGGCGCCGAATCACAGCGCCCCTGTTTTGATATCAATCGAAGGTGTAAGGGGCACCGGCCTGGTTAATGACCGAGTTATACTCACGGAAGATACCAACGATCTTCTGGTGAATTTCGCCTTCCTGTGCGACCTCGTCCCAGAATTCGATAGCGGCATTTTCCACTTCTTTCCATTCCGCTGCCGGAACCTGACGCAGCTGTAGCTTGTCACCTTTTGCGCGTAAGGCCGCTTCACCGCCCCAGTACCACTGGTTACGATAGGTGTGGCCTGCTTCGACGCCCGCCATCACAACCGATTTCAGGTGGTCGGGCAGCTCGGCCCAGCGTTCCTGGTTTGCAAACCAGGACCCAATCCACGCGCCCGAGATGTTGTTGGTCAGGAAGTAGTCGGTCACATTGGCCCAGCCAACGGTGTAGTCTTCAGTGATGCCCGACCAGGCCATTCCGTCCAATTCACCGGTTTGCACCGCCACTTCCGCATCTTCGTAGGGGATATTGACCGGTACAACGCCAAACTTGGCCAGAAAACGCCCGGCCGTCGGGAAGGTATAGAGCTTCAGCCCATCCAGGTCGCCAAGGCTTTTGATTTCCTTTTTGGTGTTGAAGTTGCAGGGGTCCTGACCCGCTGCCGACAGCCACGTCACACCAACCTTCTCATATTCCGAGCGCCAGATATCAGCCAAACCGTACTGGTTGAACAGCACCGGAACGTCCAGAATATGCTTGGTAGCGAAGGGGAAATAGCCCCCGAATTGACGCAGCGGAGTAGGCGAAGCCATGGAATCGTCGTCCGAATGAACACCATCAATCGTGCCGCGTTGCAGGGCCTGGAACAGTTCACCTGTCGGAACGATCTGGTCCGCATAGAACAGTTCGATCTCAAGCTCGCCATTGGCATTGGCGTTGATGTAATCGATGGCTGGCTTGGTCACATGCTCGCCCAATGCGCCACCGGCATAGGTCTGGAACCGCCACTTGATGGCGGATTGCGCTTTGACGATCGCAGGAGAGGCCAGTGTGGCGGCTCCCGCCAGACCGGCGGAGCTTAGAAATCTGCGTCTTGTAGTCATTGTCTTTTCTCCTCTGTTTAGTCTTGCTGAACTTCGCCCCTTGCCGGGGTCTTGTGACTTAATTTCCATAGACATAATTCGGCAGCCAAAGCGCGATTTCAGGAAAGATGATGATTATGGCCAAGGCGCAGACCATCACCAGAACAAATGGAACGATCGAACTGTAGATATCGCGCAGCGATATTTCCGGGGGGGCCATCGCGCGCATCAGGAACAGGTTATAGCCGAATGGCGGCGTCATATAAGCGATCTGCGTGGTGATCGTATAAAGTACGCCGTACCAGATAAGATCAAAGCCAAGCGCACCCACCAGCGGAACGTAAAGCGGCGCGACGATAACCAGCATGGCCGTATCGTCCAGAAACGTGCCCATCAGGATAAAGCTGAGCTGCATGAGAACCAGGATCATCCACGGGGAAAGACCCAGTTTTTCGGTGAACAGGCTTTCGATTGCCTTGACCGCACCCAACCCGTCGAAGACAGCGCCAAAAGCCAGAGCCGCCAGAATGATCCACATGAACATGCACGAGATGCCCAATGTGTGCCGAATTGAATTCTCGAAAACCGTGCGTGTCAGCCGTCCTTTCAGAAAGGCGGCCAGCATGGCCGTGGTGGCTCCGATGGCAGAGGATTCCACCAATGATGTCCAACCGTTAACAAAAGGGACCATCATCACCATAAATATGCCCAAGGGTAACAACCCGGCTTGCAACAGCAGCAGCTTTTCTCGCAACGGAATGTCGCGGTCTTCCGCGGGCAGGACCGGGCCGAGCGACGGATTGATGCGGCAGCGGATGACAATGTAGATTATGAACATGGTAGCCATCATTAGCCCGGGTATCACTCCGGCGAGCCATAGCTGGCCAACGGGTTGCCGCGCGATCATGGCATAAAGAACCAGAACAACGGATGGTGGCACCAGAATCCCAAGGGATGATCCGGCCTGAATGACGCCGGTCACCATGCGCTTGTCATAGTTCCGGCGCAGCAATTCCGGCAAGGCAATCGTGGCACCAATCGCCATACCTGCAACGGACAACCCGTTCATTGCCGAGATCAGAACCATCAGCCCGATGGTTCCAACAGCCAGACCACCGGACAGGCCGCCCATCCAGACATGGAACATCTTGTAAAGATCATCTGCGATCCGGCTTTCGGAAAGGATGTACCCCATGAAAATGAACATGGGCAGTGTCAGCAGCGGGTACCACTTCATGACCTTGATCGCAGCGGCAAAACCCAGATCGTAACCGCCCCTATCCCCCCAAAGGAACAAGGCTGAAACCACAGCGACACAGCCGATTGCACCAAAGACGCGCTGGCCGGTCAGCATCATTAGCATCATTGATGCGAACATCAGCAAGGCAATCATCTCGTATGACATCAGATTACCTCACGCGGGATATCGTCGCCGCACAGGCGCAAGATATCCTTGAACAATTCGGACACGGCTTGCAGCAGCATCAGGAAGATACCGATAACCATGATCAGCTTGACCGGCCACAGGTAGGGCCGCCAGATCGTCGCGCTGCGCTCACCGCCATATTGGAAAGAATACATCAGGCTGTCCCATCCACCCCACAGCAAGATGAGCAGATAAATGATCAGGAATACGACTGTGAAGGCATCCGTCCACGCCTTGCGGCGATGAGACCATTCGCCATAAAGCAGGTCCATTCGCACGTTTGACCCCATCTGGATCGAATAAGGGCCACCAAGCATATAGTAGGCCACCATGGCGAACTGAGCCATCTCGAGTGTCCAGAGCGACGGTACGAAAAAGGTTTTCGAGACCGAAGACCAGAACAGAATACCCATCATGACGAAAATGCCGTACATGACGACGCGTCCGATCCAGCGGTTCGTTCGATCAATGACCGCCACGTAGCCCCGCAAGAACTTCATCTCGATACCTCAACTCTCATTGTTTCGCCTCTGTGTGCGAATACGCATCAATTACCGTTTGAAGGATCGGCGTCAGAATCCCGGCGATGCGGTCTACTCCCGTTGGTGTGTCGATAAGATCGTTTCGAACCTCGACCATGACATTCGGAAGCCCCCGACTGATCGCATGTTCCTGCAACGTGTGCGTGACGCCATCCGTGGCAGAGTAAGGTTCGTTCAACGCGGCATTCAGACCCGAGCCCTTGGCACAGCGCAGCATAAGTTGGGCCGCCCTGTCATCTTCGTCATGAAGAATGCCCAGTTCGACTGATCGTGTCTTTCCGTTGTAGACGGGCGTGAAACTGTGCATCGTGACAACGACAGGCGGCCGGTCCTGCGCGTCCAGAATGGACGACAAAAGCTGTTTGAACGGCTCATAAACCTCGTGGATTCTTTGGGCGCGTTGGGTGTCTGTCAGGTTCTCATTGCCGGGAATGGAAAACACTTCGCTTACCTGCGGCATAGCATCTGCACGTTCAGGCGAGCGGTTGCAGTCGTAAACAAGTCGGCTGATGCAGGAATGAACCAGCGGCGCGTCCAAAGCCTTCATCAATTCGACCGAAAGCGCCAATGCGCCAATATCCCATGCTGCATGAGACAATGCTGCGTCCTCAGTCAGGCCCAATCCGTTCAATGACGCTGGGATGAATCGGCTAGCATGTTCGCATACCAAAACGCACTGCGCCCGGCCGTTGGCATTCTGCGCGCGGGCTGCCGGAGCTTCGGTTGGAAGTAGCATTGGTGTCTCGGAATCGTGGTGCATAAGAAGCATTTGTTACAGCAACCTCAGACCTGTCAAGAAAATTACTGTAGACAAAATTACAAACAATCATATCCTGTAAAAAATTTGAGAAATGAAGGTGCCGATGGCCACCGTTGCGAAACTTGTCAAACAGCGGATACAGGAAGAGCTTGACGATCTGACACGGTCAGAACGGCAGCTGGCCTCGGTACTTTTGCAGGATTATCCAATGACCGGCTTGCAATCGATCACCAAGCTGGCAGCTGCTGCGCAGGTCTCGACCCCGACGGTCATACGTATGGCACGCAAGCTGGGTTTCGACGGTTTTCCCGCCCTGCAGGACGCCCTGCGAGAAGAGGTGGCGGCACAGATCAAAAAGCCGATCTCGAAACGGGATGCCTGGGTTGTGGATGACGCGGCGGAGCATCCCACAACGCGGTTTGCGCAGGCTGTTTGGACAAATATGCGCCACACGCTGGAACGTCTGGACAAAGAGATGTTCGACACCGTTGCCCAGCTTCTGGCAAATACGGATCGCCATCTTTACGTCGTGGGCGGGCGTATCACGCGTTCAAATGCGGACTATCTGTTCAATCACATGCAGATTATTCGACCCAATGTGACGATGCTGGGCAATTCGGCAAACGTTTGGCCGCAGTACCTGCTTGATATGGATGAAACCTCGGTTCTGGTGATTTTTGATATCCGCCGATACGAGGCCTATCTCGAGAAATTGGCGCAGGTCGCATCAAGCCGCGGCGTGACGGTTATCCTGTTCACCGACCAATGGGGATCACCGATAGGCAAGACCGCCAATTACACCTTTCACGCACTGGTCGAGGCGCCATCTAGCTGGGATTCAACAATAGCATTGCAGCTGATATCGGAGACCCTGATCGCTGAAGTGCAAGAGGCACGGTGGGAAGAAAGCAAGGAGCGCATCGAGGAACTTGAGCGGTTTTTCTCCTCGACGCGGATATTCCGCAGTCACGATTGAAGGCCGTACTTCCACCGGGAAATATCACGGTTTTGGTCGTGCAAATTTTCACACTTCCCGCTTGACGCGCCCCGGCGCATGACTTAACCAGCGCAAACCATTTGCGGGTATAGCTTAATGGTAAAGCCCCTGCCTTCCAAGCAGGCTATGTCGGTTCGATTCCGTCTACCCGCTCCAATCCCCACTAATTTCTGCGTCAAATGGCCCTTATGGCTGTCTGTTTTTGGCAGGAATGCTTGACCAGAACGGCGGCTGGGGCCAAGAAAGCGTTCACTTTGTAGCGTTCAATTCACAAGGGCCGGACATGGCAAGACAGACCGCCAATAAACCAGCACAATCAGCGGCTCCTGGCGCTAGCGAAGAGCGGGCCCGCTCAAGGAAAATCGGGGTGCTGGGGTCGCTTTGGCCCTTCATGAAGCCATACAGGCTATTGATGATCGGGGCGACAATGGCGCTGATCCTGACGGCCAGCATGACGCTGACCCTGCCATTGGCCGTGCGGCGCGTCGTCGACAATTTCCGCATTCAGGACGGTGAATTGCTGGACTGGTACTTTTTGGCAGCGTTGGGCATTGCCGCTGTTCTGGCTGCGGGAACCGGTATCAGATATGCGTTGGTCACACGGTTGGGGGAACGTGTGGTTGCTGACATCCGCAAGGCTGTATTTGATCGTGTGATCGGCATGAGCCCCGAATTCTACGAACGCATCATGACCGGTGAAGTGTTGAGCAGGATCACCACCGACACGACACTCATCCAATCGGTTCTTGGCTCATCCGTTTCCATCGCGCTGCGCAATATGCTGATGTTTATCGGCGGGCTGGTTCTGATGCTGTTGACCTCGGCCAAGCTGACCGGGCTTGTCTTGCTGCTTATCCCCGTGGTGGTGGTGCCGATATTGATTCTGGGTCGGCGTTTGCGCGTGATCAGCCGTGAAAACCAGGATTGGATCGCTGCGTCATCCGGAAACGCGGGCGAGGCATTGGGGGCGGTACAGACCGTGCAGGCATTTACCCACGAACAGGCCAGCCGGCAGCAATTTGATGAGATGACCGAGATGTCCTATACCGTTTCACTGCGTCGGATTCAGACGCGCGCGGTGCTAACGGTGATTGTGATATTTCTGGTATTTTCAGGCATCGTTGGCGTTCTGTGGATGGGTGCAAATGACGTACGCAACGGTGTGATGACCGAGGGCGTTCTGATTCAATTCGTGATCTACTCGATCATCATGGCGGGTTCAGTCGCGGCCCTGTCCGAGATTTGGAGCGAGCTTCAGCGCGCCGCCGGAGCCACCGAGCGACTTGTCGAGTTGCTGAATGCCGAAGATTCGGTTTCGGACCCGGCCAAACCCGCTCCTTTGCCAAAGGACGTCCGAGGGGAGATTCGGTTCGAAGATGTAAGTTTTCGCTATCCAGCGCGCCCCGATACAATCGCGCTGGATCACTTGTCGCTTCAGGTAAACCCGGGCGAGACCGTTGCCTTTGTCGGACCGTCAGGGGCGGGTAAGACAACGATCATTCAATTGATTCAACGGTTCTATGACCCAAATTCGGGCCGGGTGATGTTGGATTGCCATGATCTGCGGGAACTGGATCGCACAGATTTCCGAAAGTACATGTCATTGGTGCCGCAGGATCCAGTGATCTTTGCCGCCTCAGCCCGCGAAAACATTCGTTTCGGTCGTCTGGACGCAACGGATGCCGAAGTAGAAGCCGCAGCCCGTGCCGCCATCGCACATGATTTCATTGCCGCATTGCCCGATGGGTATGACAGTTTTGTCGGCGAACGCGGTGTCATGCTGTCGGGTGGGCAAAAGCAGCGTATCGCAATCGCCCGCGCAATATTGCGCGACGCACCTGTGCTGCTGCTGGACGAGGCGACCTCGGCCCTTGATGCGGAAAGTGAACGTGCAGTGCAGGGCGCAGTGGATCAGATGCGTGCCGGCCGCACGACCCTGATTGTTGCGCACAGATTGGCCACCGTAAAGAAAGCCGACCGCATTGTCGTTCTGGAAGAGGGCCGTATCGTGGCGCAGGGCAGCCATGATGATCTGGTGTCCCAGGATGGGCTATATGCGCGCCTCGCACGGTTGCAGTTCACCGATGGCGTAGCAGCAGAATAGGAGTGACGCTCGGGCATTTGTGAATTCGCCGTAGCGTCATTCTACAGTTTACTCTCTTTCAAAGCTAAGGCCTCGCTTGCGCGAGGTTTGTTTTGCTTCCATCTTGGATGCGAACAACAAGCTCGTGCAAAAACACGGGAGAAAAACGGGAGGAACCACATGGCCTTTGTGGGATTGGAAGACAAAACGCGCATGGAACAGGAAATGTCGTGGGAGGATCGGGATTTGCCTGTCACCTTCCATCAGCTCCTGTCGCGCACGGCAGAGAGATTTCCCAACCACAACGCCATCAGTTTTCAGCTACTGTCCGGGCCCACGGACAAGGCTGAGACCCTGACTTGGTCGGAACTTCTGGGCAAGGTCAATCAGGCGGCAAACCTGTTCCGCTCGCTGGGTGTCGGTGAAAATGACGTGGTGGCCTATGTACTGCCAAACTGTAACGAAACACTGATTACAATGATGGGCGGTGCAGTTGCGGGAATCGTGAACCCGATCAATCCGTTGCTGGAGCCCGAGCAGATTGCGGCGATCCTGCGCGAGACAGGCGCCAAAGTGGTTGTTACACTAAAGTCTTTCCCGAAAACAGATGTTGCCCAAAAGGTAGAAGAGGCGGTGCGCCACGCGCCCAAGGTCAACACCATTCTGGAAATCGACCTGAACCGGTACCTGACGCCGCCCAAGTCGTGGCTGGTTCCCTTCCTGCGCCCCAAGATGGGCGAAAAGGAAAAGCTGGCGCACGCGGATTACAAGAACTTCAACAAGGAACTTGCCAAGCAACCGACGACGCTGACATTCGAGGACAGCAATGAAGATCGCGTTGCTTGTTATTTCCACACCGGTGGGACCACCGGGATGCCCAAGGTGGCGCAGCATAAATACTCGGGTCTGATCTACAATGGCTGGCTGGGCAACACGCTGTTGTTTGATGAGAATGACGTCATCATGTGCCCGCTGCCGATGTTCCACGTCTTTGCCGTGCATGTTATCGTGATGGCAGCCGTGTCGTCGGGTGCACATGTGATTTTCCCGACACCTGCAGGTTATCGCGGTGACGGTGTGTTCGACAATTTCTGGAAGCTGATCGAGCGTTGGAAAGTGAGCTTTATCATCACTGTTCCAACCGCGATATCAGCCAAGATGCAACGCCCGGTGGATGCAGATATCTCAAGCGTGAAAACCGCCTTTTCGGGTTCGGCGCCACTGCCGGTGGAGTTGTTCCGCCGCTTTGAAGAGGCGACGGGCGTCACCATCGTCGAAGGTTACGGCCTGACCGAGGCCACCTGTCTGGTCTCGTGCAACCCTGTGGATGGCGAGAAAAAGATCGGTTCGATCGGTATTCCGTTCCCCTATACGGATGTCAAAATCCTGCTGGACGGGCCGGATGGGCCGACAGAGTGCGGCACTGATCAGATTGGTGAGATCTGCATCTCGAATCCCGGTGTGTATGCAGGCAACACGTATACAGAGGCCGAAAAGAACATTGGTCTTTATCACTTTGACAAATACCTGCGTACGGGCGACCTAGGGCGGTTTGACGAAGACGGCTACCTTTGGATCACCGGTCGCGCCAAGGACCTGATCATTCGCGGTGGTCACAATATCGATCCTGCCGAAATCGAAGAGGCGCTGCTGGGTCACAATGCAGTTGCCTTCGCAGGAGCGATCGGTCAGCCGGACGCGCATTCGGGCGAAGTGCCCTGCGCCTTTGTCGAATTGGTTGATGGGGCGTCGGTCACTGAAAATGAGCTGCTGGAATATTGCAAAGTTCACGTGCATGAGCGAGCCGCACAACCCAAGCATATAACCATTCTTGACGAGTTGCCGAAAACTGCGGTCGGCAAGGTGTTCAAGCCGGACCTGCGCAAACACGCCATCACCCGCATCTACAATGGTGCTCTTGACGCTGCGGGTCTTGCTGCGCGGGTTGTTCTGGTGATCGACGATAAAAAGCGTGGCCTTGTCGCGCAGCTTGACGCGAACGGATCTTCGGAAGACGATGTCTCGAAAGTGCTGGGCGCATTTACCCGGCCCTGGGAGTGGTCCAAATAAGCCGGAGGAACAATGGACTATGAACGCCTGATCGACGAAGAAACCTGGGCGTTCATACGCCGCACGGCCGAAAGCTATCCGGATGATGCGGTCGATTTGTCCATCGAGGACCAGCGTCGGGTCTATGACACGATGTGCAAGCAGTTTCGCCAACCGCGCCCTGCCGGTGTCGAAACCCAGGACCTGTACGCCGATGGCGTGCCGGTCCGCCATTATACCGCCGGGCATCCGACCCGAACGGTTGTGTATTTTCATGGTGGTGGCTTTGTCGTTGGCGGGTTGGACAGCCACGATGATGTCTGTGCCGAGTTTTGTGCGCAGACGGGATACCGCGTCGTTTCAGTCGACTACAGGCTGTGTCCTGAACATGTGCATCCAGCGCAGTTCCAGGATTGCTGGACAGCTGTGAAATGGGCGGCGGTCGAGTATGGCGACCCGCTGGTTCTGGCCGGGGACAGCGCGGGAGGAAATTTGTCAGCAGCTATTGCCCACCATGCGCGCGGGCGGCTGGACAATATTCTGGGGCAAGTCCTGATCTATCCCGGCCTTGGCGGAGATCAATCGCGCGGCTCATATCTTGAGCACGCCCATGCTCCTTTACTGACACTGGACGACATCAAATTCTATGAAACCGTCCGATACACAGGCGCCCAGCCGCAAGGCGATCCGACTTATGCGCCGCTACAGGAAAATGATTTTTCGAAACTGCCGCCAACTGTTGTGATTACCGCTGACTGTGACCCGCTCCGCGATGACGGGAAGGTCTATTGCGAGCGGATAAGCGCGGCTGGTGGTCAGGCCCATTGGATCAACGAACCTGGCCTTGTTCATGGGTACCTACGTGCGCGAACCTCGGTAAAGCGCGCAGCAGACAGCTTCGAACGGATCTCGGTCGCTATCGAAGCACTGGGGCAAGAGATCTGGCCCTACGACTGAAGTCAGTCAGTTACATCAGGAACGGCTTAGCCCTCATCGTGTCTGCGAGGGGCGCACCCAATCGGCTCAGAATGGTCGGGGCCAATTGGATCTGGTCGATTACGGTTTCTACGTCAGGCCCGTCGGCATCGCCGAAGTAATACAGCGCGGTTTCCTGTTGCAGGGGGCTGCGCCCTCCGTGGTGTCCGCGCTCGTCTTGGCCATGATCGGCGGTGACGATCACCTCATACCCCAATTGGCGCCAGCGAGGGATGAACGGGGCCAGCATCTCGTCTGCAACAAAGCAGGCATGATCCATTTCTTCGCAGTCGTGATAGAAACGGTGACCCATGCTGTCCAGTGTACAGGTGTGCAGGATGCCATAGTCCAGCCCAAAGCGCAGACACAGATTGGTCAAGGTGGCAAATAGATCGACGTCGGACGGGGTCATCTGGTTGTCTTTGCCGTAGCCGGTCATGCTGTGAAAGCGACCGTGATTGATGGTCTGGCTCTCTGGCTCGTCATATTCGACGTCGCGGACATAGTCGAACGGGTGACGGTTGAAGAACTGCGACCAAAAACTGTGTGTGACAGCCCCAGTCACGCCGCCTGCCTCACGTACCTGGCTAAAGACATCCTTATGGCTCAGGCGAAAGACGTTGCCGTTTCCGGTGCAGCCGTGTTCTTGCGGCGTTACGCCCGTATGGATCGATGCATAGCAACTGGCCGAAGTTGAAGGCAGCACTGCGCGGTGCTTCCACACCCGAGCTTCGCCGCTGTCGACCCAGCCTTCGAGGTTGCCGAACAGGCGGCGGAAATTCCGGTATGGTACTCCGTCCAGAATGATCAATAGTAGTTTACGGTCCATGGCTTGGCCCTTTGATCTGAGTATTTCATGCGGACGATACGCGAGTTGAAACCACGCGCCTGCCAAATCGCGTCCCAAATAATAAATTCCCGACGTCAGCCAAGGTGCAAAACGCCGGGAATCCATTTCTTCAAAGTGATGTTACAGGCGCAGAGATCAGTTCCCCGCACTTTCCATTTTGCGATGGGCAACGACCTCTTCCAGCCAGCCCAGATGCATCTCGGGCACCGAGCTCAGCAGAAGGTCTGTATAGTCGTCGAATGGCGGGCTGAGCACCTGACTCTTTGGACCATAACGGGCCACGCGTCCCTGATACATCACCGCGATGCTGTCGCTGATCGCCCGAACCGTCGCCAGATCGTGGGTGATGAACAGATAGGCCACATCCTCGATCTTCTGCAAATCCAGCAGCAGTTTGAGGATACCGTCCGCTACAAGCGGGTCGAGCGCCGATGTCACTTCGTCACAGATGATCATCTTGGGCTTGGCTGCCAGTGACCGCGCGATGCAGACGCGTTGCTTTTGGCCACCGGACAACTCGGCCGGATAACGGTCGATGAACTTCTCGCCCAACTCGATCTCGTCCAGCAGTTCGACGACCCGTTTGCGCTTTTCGGCACCGCGCATGTTGAAGTAGAACTCCAGCGGGCGTCCGATGATCGTACCCACTGTCTGGCGCGGGTTCATTGCCACGTCAGCCATCTGATAGATCATCTGCAACTCGCGCAGGTCCTCGCGGGATCGTCCGGCAAGGTCAGGCGAAAGCTTGCGTCCGGCAAACGTAATCTCGCCGTCGCGCGGCGGCAGCAGGCCGGTGATCACTCGGGCAAGTGTCGATTTACCCGACCCGGATTCACCCACAACCGCCAGCGTCTGACCCGGATGAAGCTCGACATTGACGTTGTGCAGCACGTCGAAATTCAACCCCTTGTAGCGCGCGGTGATACCGTCAACGCTCAGCAGCGGTTCCGCTGTGGGCTGTTTTTCCTCGTGCTCGATCGAACGGACCGAGACCAGAGCCTGCGTGTACTCTTCCTGCGGGTTGTTGATGATCTGATCGGTTGACCCGTATTCAACCGTATTCCCCATCCGCAAAACCATGATTTCGTCGCTGACTTGCGCCACGACCGCAAGGTCGTGCGTGATGTAGAGAGCAGCAACACCGGTATCGCGAATGGCTTCTTTGATCGCCATCAGCACGTCGATTTGCGTGGTCACATCCAGTGCCGTGGTGGGTTCATCGAACACCACCAGATCGGGTTCAGGGCACAGCGCCAGCGCCGTCATGCATCGCTGCAACTGTCCGCCTGAAACCTGGTGCGGGTAGCGTTCACCGATATTATCCGGGTCGGGTAGGCCTAGTTTGGCGAACAGTTCCCGCGCGCGGCCTTCGGCCTCTTTTCGCGAAAATTTCTTATGCTCAACCGCAGCTTCGACAACCTGATCCATGATCTTCTTGGCCGGGTTGAACGACGCGGCAGCGGATTGCGACACATACGCAACCTCACCGCCGCGCAGATTGCGGATATCGCCATGCGACGATTTCAGAATATCGCGCCCGTTTACCCAAACCTCGCCGCCGGTAATTTCAACACCGCCCCGGCCATAGGCCATAGAAGCGAGGCCGATGGTGGACTTACCGGCACCGGATTCTCCGATCAGGCCCAGCACCTTGCCGCGTTCGAGGTCAAAACTGACCCCGTGCACGATTTCGATGTCATGGGGTTTTTCACCCGGTGGATAGACCGTTGCACCGATCTTGAGGTCACGGACCTTGAGAAGGGTATCACTCATCCCCGGCCTCCTTTCAGCGATGTGGTTCTGTTCAGGACCCAGTCAGCGACAAGGTTGACCGAGATCGCCAGCGTCGCGATGGCCACAGCTGGGTACAAAGCTGCGCCGATGCCATAAACGATGCCGTCCTTGTTTTCCTTCACGATGCCGCCCCAGTCGGCCAGCGGTGGCTGAACGCCCAGCCCCAGAAACGAAAGGGTCGAGATGAAGAGGACCATAAAGATAAACCGCAGCCCAAACTCGGCCACCAGCGGTGACAGGGCGTTTGGCAGGATTTCACGGAAGATGATCCAGGCACGGCCTTCGCCGCGCAACTTGGCGGCCTCGACATAATCCATCACGTTGATGTCGACGGCAACCGACCGCGACAGGCGATACGGGCGTGTCGCGTCCAGAAGACCCATCACCAGGATCAGGATCGGGACTGTCACCGGGACAATGGCCAGAATGACCAGTGCCAGGATCAGGGTCGGGATCGACATGACCAGATCAACTGCCCGGCTGAGAACCTGATCAGCCCAACCGCCCAGAACCGCAGCCAGCAAACCCAGCGACGTGCCGGTTACAAAGCTGAGGATCGTAGCCGCAGCCGCAATGAAGATCGTCGTACGCCCGCCGTAGATCATGCGTGTCAGCAGATCCCGACCTATATTGTCGGTGCCCAACAGGTGTTCGGCGCTTGATGGCTCCCACACATCGCCAACCACTTCGGCCATGCCGTAGGGCGCAATCAAAGGCGCGGCTAAGGCGACAAAGAAATAGAGACCTGTGAAAAACAGACCGATCATCGCCGAAATTGGAATATTCTTCATCATTTCGGATGCCTCAGTCTTGGGTTGGCCAGGATCGACACGATATCGGCCACCATGTTCAGCCCGATATAGACGGCGGCAAAGACCACACCACATGCCAGCACGACCGGCACGTCACGCTTGGTCACCGAGTCCACCAGGTATTGTCCCATGCCGGGATAAACGAACACCACTTCGACCACGACAACGCCCACGACCAGATAGGCCAGGTTCAGCATCACCACGTTTACAATGGGTGAGATCGCGTTCGGAAAGGCGTGTCGCGCAATGACCTGAAAGTTTGACAACCCCTTCAGTTCCGCCGTTTCGATATAAGCCGACTGCATCAGGTTGAGGATCGCCGCGCGGGTCATGCGCATCATCTGCGCCAAGACCACCAGCGTCAGCACGAAAGCGGGCAATGCGATCGCATTGAGTTTTTGCCCGAATGACATCGAGTCATTGATCATCGCAAGCGAGGAAAACCAGCCCAGCTTTACCGAAACATAGTAGATCACCACGTAGCCGATCAGAAACTCTGGTATTGACACTGTTGTAAGCGTGACAGCAGAGATCAGCTTGTCCGGCCAGCGGTTGCGGTAGCGGACTGCCAGCAAGCCCAGGAAGATGGCAAGCGGAACCGAAACCACGGCCGCGGCGCATGCCAGAAACAATGTGTTGCCCAACCGTTTGCCAATGCTTTCAGCAATGTCGAGCTTGTTGGTCAGGGACTGACCCAGATCACCCTGAACGATACCGCCCAGCCATTCGAAATAGCGGGTCAGGGCAGGCCGGTTCAGGCCCATTTCTTCGCGAAGGTTTGCAAGGGCCTCTGGGGTTGCGGACTGCCCCAGGACGGCTTGCGCTGCGTCTCCGGGAAGGGCTTCGGTCAGGCCAAAAATCAGAGCCGAAGCGCCAAACAGCAATAGGAGTCCCAGCGCAAGGCGCTGGGAAACCAGTTTGATGATAGGATGCATGATCCGTGGCCCGTTTTAGACGAACCACATTTTGCGGGACATGTTGCCGTTCATCATCTCTTGGTTCGGGTCTGATTCCCAACCATCCAGCTGATTACTGACGCCTTCAACAAAGTTGTTGAACATCGGGCAAATCAAGCCGCCTTCGTCGCGGACCATACGGCCCATCTGGCTATAGATGCCTTTGCGCTTTTCTGCATCCAACTCTGCACGCGCCGCAAACAGCAAGTCGTCAAAGGCCTGAACTTTGAAACGAGTGTCGTTCCAATCCGCAGTTGACAGGTAAGCTGTAGTATACATCTGGTCCTGTACAGGGCGACCACCCCAGTACGACGCACAGAAGGGCTGGACGTTCCAGACTTCGGACCAGTAGCCATCGTTGGGCTCACGTTTGATTTCCAGTGGAATACCGGCCTGCGCGGCCGTCTGCTGGAACAGGGCAGCGGCATCCACCGCACCTGGAAACGCGCCATCTGCGACACGAAGGATGATCGGCGAACCATCATGGCCGGACTTCTTGTAGTGCTCGGCTGCTTTTTCGATGCTGAATTCGCGCTGCTCGATTGTTTCGTCAAACAGTGGGTAGGCCGCGTTGATCGGCATATCATTACCGATCGAACCGTAGCCTCGCAGAACCTTGTCTACCAGGTCTGCCCGGTTGATGGCGTATTTCAGCGCGGTGCGCAGTTCATTGTTATCAAACGGTGCCGTGTCGCAATGCATGATGAAGACGTAGTGACCGCGACCAGCGGTTGAATGTACGGTCAGGTTGGGTGCGCGGCCCAACAGGTCGGCAACTTTGGGTTCCACGCGGTTGACCGCATGGACCTGTCCGGATTGCAGGGCAGCGGTACGCGCAGTTGCGTCGTTGATGACGATGACTTCGACACTGTCGAAATTGCCGTAATCGCTGTTCCAGTGGTTTTCGTTCTTTGTAAACAAGTGACGCACACCGGGTTCGTCAACTTCCAATTTGTACGGTCCAGTCCCGATACCTGCCCCCGGATTATCCATACCGCCATCAGGCTGAATGATCAGGTGGTAATCGGCCATCAGATAGGGCAGGTCGGCGTTTGGCTCGGTCAGGGTGACCTGGAAGTTGTCGCCGTCAGCTTTCATTGACTCAATGCCCTTCATGATGCCCAGGGCACCGGACTTGGAGTCTTCGTTCGAGTGGCGCTGCATGGTTTTCAGCACGTCTTCGCTGGTCATAGTCTTGCCGTTGTGGAATTCGACACCCTGACGCAGCTTGAAAGTCCAAACCTTAGCGTCGGCGCTGCCTTCAACGCTTTCCGCCAGACGCGGCTCGATCGAGCCGTCTGGTGCAACTTCAACAAGCTGGTCACCAAACTGTTTGCCGTTCTGGAAGGGAACCGAGCTTGCGTAGGTCGCTGGGTCCAGAGAGTTAGTGGATTCACCACCCTGAAGACCAAATTTCAAATCACCGCCCTTTTTCGGCCCAGCAGCCCGAGCGGCGTCCGCGAACATTGTGCTGGCCATCGCAGCCGAAACACCCAGAGCCGCGGCTTTCCCCATGAATTCGCGGCGGGTCATTTTTCCGGCTGTGACCTGACCGGCCATATGCGTGATTTGTTCGTTCATCGATTATTCTCCCTATCGAGTGGTTTTAACCCTTTTCGGGTTTTTGTTGACGCATGAGTCAACGTTGGCTTATTTCGGCGGACCGGGCAAGGGTATTTCTCCTAGATGCCGAAGGCCGAAGCGCAAGTAACCTTGTTTGGCGCGATGCCCTTTCCACAAGAATACTATGATACAATTCTGTTTCAGGCCAGTTTCCGAGCCTTTGCGGTACGGCGCGGTGCGATATGCGTCAATTCATCCACGTATTGCGACAACCAGGTCCATGACATTGGTGCCGGTTGGCCCGGTTGTCAGCAAGGCTTGGGCTTTTTCCAGAAACGATCCGCTGTCAGCATTTCGAAGGGCGGTTATCCCGCTTTCGCTCCATGTTGCGCCGGTAATGATTCCTCCTGCCGCATTAGTCGGCCCGTCTGTGCCATCCGTGCCGCCGACAACAACTGTAAGGTTTGGCTGCCCGGCAATCTCCTGCGCCAGTGCAAGTGCCAGCGCCTGGTTTCGCCCACCGCGCCCAGGGTGATCGGGCAAGACCACTGTCGGCTCTCCGCCGAAGACCATCACGCCCTTTTCCATGCCGCGCAGCAGTTGGCCGAGATGTGCGGCAACCTTCAGATAGTCGTCATGCAGCGCCTCTTCATCGGCCCAAACCTTTAGCCCAGCCGCTTCGGCGGCTTGTACAACCGCACTGCGGGCATGGGCGTTCGAGGCCACGATCCGCGTGACGGCCTCAAATGTGTGGCTGGAAGGCAAAGCGCCGACACCCGATCCAATGACATTGAGGTCGTCGCCCGGTACGTCCGAGATGGCCAGAACGGTCGCGCGCGCGCCCGCAAAGTGCGACAGCAACCCCCCGCCTTTGATGCGGGACAGTTTGCGCCGCTCAGCGTTCATAGCGCCGATGTCCATTCCCTCTGACAGTAACTTGCGGTTCAACGCTTCAAGATCGCTCAGCGATTTTCCGGGCAAAAGGTCCTCGGCCAACGAAGACGCGCCACCCGACACCAGAAGCAGCACATGTGATCCGGGTTCCATCTGCTCCAGCGCAGCACGCAGAGCGCGCCCGCCTGCAAGGCTGCGGTTGTCCGGAACCGGGTGCGAGGCTTCGATCACCTCGACAGTGTCAGGCAAGTCCCGACCGTGATCGTCCTTGGTCACGACAAGCGTGGGCACCGTGCCGTACTGCGCCAACGCCGCCCGTGCCATAGCGGCGGCAGGCTTGCCAACGGCCAGAATACGATCCGGTTTCGGGATGTCGTGCAGGGCGGCCTCGGTGGCGATGTATCCGTCAACGGCCTCAACTCCGGCGCGCCAAAGTTGAACGGCTTGCTTTTCAGTATCCATCAAGTCTGCACCCAAATTGTGACCGGTCCGTCGTTGACAAGTTCAACGGCCATGTCGGCCCCGAATTGTCCAGTTTCCACCGCTACACCTTGCGCAGCAAGGTAGTTTGCGAAGGTGTTATACAGATGCTCGCCCAGTTCGGGCTGTGCTGCAGTTGAAAACCCCGGCCTGTTACCGCTTGTTGTATCTGCCGCCAATGTAAACTGGCTGATCACCAAGGCTGACCCTTTTACATCCAGAAGCGAGCGGTTCATCTTGCCCGCGTCGTCCTTGAAGATCCTGAGTCTGGCGGTTTTCCGGGCCAGTTTTTCAGCCTGAGCCTCATCGTCCCCCTGCATGGCGCAGACAAGAATCAAAAGCCCCGGACCGGATGCGCCAATGACGTTGCCATCGACCGATACTTTGGCTTGCGAAACTCTTTGCAGCAACGCGCGCACGTGGTTTCCCCCTCTTGGCGATTATCTTGCCTGAGCGATGGTTTAGCCGCGCCAGTCGACAAAGTCACCCAGCGCGGCACGATCTGTGCGAAAGTTATTTGCGGGGTGCTTTCTGTCCGAATACCCAAAGGAAATCGCGCACAGGATCAGGCGGTCTTCCGGGATCCGAAAATACCTGTGCAGGAACGGGCCATACGCGGCTAATGCGGCCTGAGGAATGGTTGCCACACCCATCGCCTGCGCTGCCAACGAGAAAGCCGTAACAAACCCTCCGCAATCCATTGCGCCATATGGTCCAAGTTCCGCCGGGCTTGAGACGATGGCGCAATGCGGTGCATCGAACAGAGCGAAATTGCGCATCATTTGTCGGGCCGATCCTGCCCGGTCCCCGCGCTCCACACCGACTGCTTCATAGAGCGCCCAACCGCACGCGCGGCGGCGGTCTTGATAGACGCCTGAATATGACGCGGGAAACGGAAGATCGGGGGCCGGTGCGCCTGTTTCAGCTTCGTTTTGCATCGCCGCGCGGAACCTGCCGGTCTCTGCGCCGCTTGTGATCACCAATTGCCACGGCTGCGCGTTACACCAGCTTGGGACCCGGGCCGCGCTGGCCACGATTTGTTCGATCTGCTCCTTTGGTACAGGGTCGGGCAGGAAGGCCCGGCAGGAATGGCGTTTCTCCAGAAGGTTATTCAGTTCTGCAAATGACACTAGCGCCTCGTTGTTATGTTCCGACCCTCAGGATGATCATGCCGCGCGAGATGTACAAGCAGTTGCTATTGCTGCCCGTTGGCTGCCAGATACCCGACAACCCCGGCAACAAGCAGGCCCAGAACAACGGCAATCGTGATCTTGATGGCTGACCAGGGACGTTCCCCCTGAACCCGCCCGGTTCGACCGTTCACCACAAATCGATAGGTCTGCCCGCGATATTTGTAAGCCGCCATCCAGATCGGCAGCAGAATATGTTTGAAGGTGACATCGCGCACCTCGGTGTCCACCGCGTGGATACGCTGCTTGTCACCCCCAATATCGAAGCGAACATCCCGTTCGATCACGCGCGCCATATGCGCGCGGGCCTCGGTATAGCCCTCATTGAGTTCAACCGTATACGCCTCGGCGCGAAACCCGGCGAGGTATTCTGGCTGGTAAGGTTCAAGTGCCGGCAGATCCCAAGGCTGTAACGCGTCAGTGTAAGCCTTGGGCAGCGACTGCGAGGCCAGCACCAGAACGTCATCAAAAAACCGCGCAACACGACCTGATTTGGGCGACCAGCGCACTTTTGGCACCTGTTGCTGAACCCGTTTACCGTCCCGTATCACGGTGCGGGTTTCATAATAAATCACGCCGCGCTCACCACGGTAGGTGGACTTGGTGTCGGCATCAAAGGTCCAGTAAGGCACATAGATGCCCTGCATCTTGCGGCCCTTGCGGGCATAATCCTTCAACCCGTTTGGCGCGAACCATAACCGCCCCAGCCAATCGCTCATCGCCTTATGCGCCTCGCGCTTGTCGAAAGCAAAAGGCAGAACGCCCTTCGGTTTGATATGCCGGTTCACACCGGTGTCGGTTACCACCGGCGTGGCACAGAACGGGCATTCCGCAGCGTGCGTATTGGGGTCGAATTCAACCTGCGCCGCGCAGTTCGGACAGGACAGAACGCGGGTCTGTTCCAGCTCGCTGTCAGGCAGACGATCCGTAATGGCCGCGTCAAAATCCAGTTCGCGCAGGCTGGCACCTTGCCAGGGACCCGATCCGATGGGTTCGGAATGACCACAATGATCACATGTCAGCGTACCATCGCCAGGGCTGAACCGGTAATCTGCGCCGCATTGCTGGCAGGGGAAGCGGTGCTCTGCAAGGTCAGGGGCGTGTGTCATACATTACCCAATAGTGTCAGGACAGATGGAGGAGTGTCGCGTTTTGGTCAGGCCCCCGGCGGCGGTGGCGGCAGAATGGTGAACAACTGCGCCAGTTCCTGCACGTCTCCGGCCTTCTTCCAGCCGTCCTGGCCCGCGGTCCAGACATAGGTGTCGCGCGTCAGATCGCCCTCGCTGGCCATTCTGCCCATCCTGGCTTTGGAAAACGGGCCGCTGGTCTGCCCATCTACGGCGATATGCCAAACATGCTCGACCGGTGGCGGCGGCGGGGCCACATAGGCTGCCGGTCGCGGGGCAGCGGGGGCGGGCGCTCCCCACGGGCCGCTTGGCTGGCCTGCTGCGATGTTTGACATCTGCTGTGCCATTGCCATGCCCATTCCCATGCCAAGACCTGCGCCCATTCCACCGCCTTGGTTGGGGTTGCTGGCCGCAGCCGTCATCGCCTCCGCCGCGGAATACTGTGTGAATTTACCCAGATCTCCGGCCAATCCCATCGAGGTCCGCTTGTCCAATGCGGCCTCGACCGCTGGCGGAAGCGAAATATTCTCGATGTAGAATTCTGGCATTTCCAACCCATAGCCTTCCAGCACCGGGGAAACTTCGGCCGCGATCAGTTTGCCCAGATCAGCCGTGTTCGCCGCCATGTCCAATACGGGAATGCCAGATCCCGAAATAACGCGGCTGAACTCCTGCACGATGATGTTGCGGACCTGAAAGCTGATCTCGTTCATGGTGAATTCGCCGTCGGTTCCAACGATTTCCACAAGGAACCTGGCCGGGTCTTTTACGCGCACGGTATAGGTGCCATAGGCACGAATGCGGGTCGGCCCAAACTCGGGGTCGCGCAGCATGATCGGGTTCTTGGTCCCCCATTTCAGGTCGTTGAACCGGGTCGTGTTGACAAAGTAGATCTCGGACTTGAACGGCGACTGAAAGCCATGATCCCAGTGCTGTAACGTGGTCAGGATCGGCATGTTGTTAGTTTCAAGCATATAGAGACCTGGCGTGAACACATCCGCCAGCTGCCCCTCGTGCACAAATACTGCCGCCTGACCTTCCCGCACCGTCAGCTTGGCACCGTATTTGATTTCATGGCCTTCACGCTCGAACCGCCAGACCATGGTGTCGCGAGTGTCGTCAACCCAATGGATGACGTCAATGAATTCTCCGGTCAGAAAATCGAATATTCCCATTTGGGTTCTCCTGTCCTTGGGGTCAGAGCGGCTGCCCCATCAATTCCCGGGCAATGACATGCACAATGGGGCGGGCCTGATCGACTGTCACGCCGGGCTCAAGCCGCTTGTCATAAAGCATTGTCAGCAGTTTTTCGTCATGGCTCGTCAGCAGGGCAAACTCGTCATCATCATTGAAGATCGATGGGCGCGCTGCCGGGCTGTCGTTCGACAATCCCAGCCCCTGTGCGATTTCTTCGTGGATACAGCTGCGACGGACCAGATCAGTCAATTCGGCCCGGATCAACGCAACGGCGCGCACATATTTATACGGAGAGGCCGTTGTCGCCGAGGCAAAAACAAAACAATCGAAATTCGATCTCGGATTTGCGACCAGATCAAGCGAAGCCTGACTGATATTCGGGATCAGCTGTTTCAGTCGGGACACCACATAGGCGCTGTCGTCCTTGCCCGCGAAGAAGACGTGGAAGTTAGCGTTTCGGGAGACCACGGAAATCGGATGATCCGTCAGCCTCGCCAGGCGCGAGGCAAAGGACTGAACCCGTTCCGCATCCTGTTCCCGTACAACAGGCAGCACGGAAGGCCCAAACTCAGTCTGGATGCGCACCGGCCCCGACCAACGGCTGAGCTGCCCGTCTGTCTGGCGCGAACCGATGGAAACGTTTTGGGTCGGATATTCGCTGTAGAACGCAATCGCTTCGAAGTTCCGCGCCAGATCCTGGGCGTCATAAGGCGTATCGGGCCCGCCCCCGTCTGTCCGCAATAACCCCCGCACCAGAAGGTCGCGTTCGACACGCTGGTAAAACCGCGCCAGATCCTGACTTGCGGCAGAGGGCGGTACATAGGCATTCGCCGCAACAGAAACAGGCGCTGGGCGCGCTTGCGGCGCAATCGAGGATGTCAGTGTTTCATCGCAATTGGCCAAAGCCAAAAACGCCGCCATCCCCAGCGCCTTTTTTAGATATGTAATATCCCGCACGCCCAGTTCAGCCTCAGCCGGGGAGAGCGGTTCCGGCGTTGTCGCCGGTCCCGTCTCGTCGCGCCTTGGCGGATGCCAGAGTGTCGCGCAGTTCCGCCTCCATCTTCTGCAGCTCGGCCTCGGCCGCGGCACGTTTGGCTTTTCCTTCATCCGCAATGGCCAGGCTTTCGTTGATAGTGCCGATCAGGTCTGCGTTGGCCTTTTTGACAGCTTCGATATCGAACACGCCGCGTTCCATTTCCTCGCGAATCATCTTGTTCGACTGGCGCAGATTGGCAGCATTCGAGGTCAAAAGTTCGTTGGTCAGATCGTTGGCGTCGCGCACCGCGGCGGCAGCTTCGGCGCTGCGCTGAATGGTAACGGCCTGTGCCAGTTGCGTTTCCCACAGCGGCACGGTGTTCACCAGCGTCGAGTTGATCTTTGTGACCAGAGACTTGTCGTTCTCCTGCACCAGCCGGATCGAAGGCAGCGACTGCATCGTGACCTGACGGGTCAGTTTCAGATCGTGCACGCGGCGCTCCAGATCGTCACGCGCGGCGCGCATGTCACGCAGTTCCTGTGCTTTCATCACTTGTTCTTCTTCTGGCGCGGCCTGAACGGCAGCTTCCCTTTCGGGGATGTCGTGGCTGTCCAATTCGGTCAGCTTTTCTTCACCCGCCGCGATGTACAGCGCCAGTTCATCATAGAAGCCCAGTGTTTTTTCGTACAGCAGGTCCAGCGATTTGATGTCCTTGAGCAGTGTATGCTCATGCCCCAGAAGATCGTCGGTTATGCGGTCGATTTGCCCCTGAACTTCTTCAAACTGAGCGGTGAATTTCGCAAATGGCGCGGCCCTGCCCAGCAGCCTTTCCCACCAGCTGCGCTCGCGGCGCACGTCCAGCTCACTGACCGAAAACCCGCGGATCGTGGTCACGATATTGCGCAGGCTGTCGCCTGCGGGGCCTACATCCTTGTTGCGCACATCCGCCAGCATGGCCTGACTGATTTCCTGCAATTCGGCCTGAGCGGAAGATCCGAAAGCAACAATCGAATTGGTGTTGCTCATGTCGATCTCGTCCATGCGCTTGCGGATCTCGGCACTCACTGGTTCGTCGGCTTCTTCAAGCGAGATAACCTCGGCCTTTGGTTCGGGCAGGGCAACTGCGGTGACTTCCTGCACCAGTGTTTCGGCCTGAGCCGCCTTGTTCTTGATCTCATCGGACATGGGGATGTTCCTCGCTCAAATAATGGCCGGTCAGTCCAACCGGACGCCTTCGCGCTGCAGTCTTTCGCGCAGCACGTCGATTTCGACCGTCAGATCACTGCGGTCATCCAATAGCATTTTGCGCGTACGCGCGGCGAAATTCTGTTCTAGGTCATCCAGCAGCGCGACGTAGTCCGTCATCGCCTGCGCATCGCGGGTCCGGGCATAGACATCGGCGAACTTGACCGTCGCATCACGCGCGCCCTGTAGATAAACCGTCATGTATTTTCGCGCGCCCGCCAGATCGCGGGGGTCTTCCTCGACCGTTCGAAAAAGGTCACGTGCAGTGTCCTGAAACCGTTCCAAACGGGCTTCGATCCGGCGATCACCCGCGCGTTTGATGGCGTCCGTCATCTCGGAAAGACGGTTTTCCGCATCCTCAACGACCCGGGCAACGCGATCTTGCTGAAAGGTGTCAATTCCTTCCATGCCTTTGTCCTTCATCGGATCAAACCCGAAGGAGGCCGAGTGCAGCACGGTTGCTGCCGCGCCGAACAAGACGGGGGCAAGCAGGCTGACTTGTGATGCCGTTTCCGCATTCAGAAACTCGGTCCGGTACGACGCAAAAGCGGCACCCAGACCTGTCAGAAGGCTGGCAAAGATTTTACGCGGAAAAGCAGGTCGGCGGGCGGTTTTACGGGCGTTAAACGCGGCTTCGGCCCGCAGACCTTCGCGCAGCAAAAACGCAGCTGCCGTCAGCAGGCCAGCTGCGATCAGACCAATGGTCATGCCAATCGCGCCGTCGTTCAGCGACAGAAATACCAATGGGATCGCCGGTATGAACAGGACATTGGCCCGTGCACCCGCAGGTTCGACCCGCGCGCCATCGAATTGTCCACGGGGCTGAAGAGTGTCACCGGACGCATTGTCCTGAGGGCTGTATTTGCCGCCAAATCGCTTTGCCATGCGTTACAAGCCCCCAAGCACGCCTGTGCACACGCCAAACAAAAGCACCAGCAATACGGCGTAGGCGAATTTTTGCACTCCGCTTCCGGACATCACGCTCCCCAAATAGCAGCAATCACAGAAAATTTAGGGGATACGCATGCTTGGCGCTAGGGGGAAGGTTGCCGAACCTGCATCACTTGCGGGGATTCTTGCCGATGGGCGGGCGTTTTCTTTGTGGTCGCGTCGGGCGTTTGGGGGCCGCTTCGGGTTTGGCATCCGAATCCAGGCCAAGTTGATCGCGCATAACGCGGCGGCGGATTTCTTCGACTTCGCCCGGCTTCAGATTGCCCAATTGGAACGGTCCGTAAGAAACCCGCAACAAACGGTTCACATTAAAACCGATATCTTCCATCGCGCGGCGGATTTCACGGTTCTTTCCTTCGCGCAGACCGATGGTCAGCCAGGCATTGGCCCCTTGCTGGCGATCCAGCGTGACGGTCATCGGCTGGAACCGCTCTCCCTCAATCACCAGCCCTTTGCGCAGCGGTTCGAAATCTTCGTCTTTCGGGCGGCCGTTTACCCGCACACGGTATTTGCGCAACCAGCCGGTCGCTGGCAGTTCAAGCTTGCGCTTGATAGCACCATCATTAGTCAGCAGCAGCAGACCTTCGGAATTCAGGTCAAGCCGGCCAACGCTCATCACCCGCGGCATGTCTTCGGGCAGCTTGTCGAAAATCGTATCGCGCCCTTTTTCGTCGCGGGTTGTTGTGACCAGCCCAGCAGGCTTGTGATACAGCCACAAGCGCGAGGGTTCCGGTTCCGAGACCGGTTTACCGTCGACAACGATCTTGTCTTTTTCTGTTACGTTCAGGGCGGGGCTGTCGATGGCCTTGCCATTTACGGCCACGCGGCCAGCTTCGATCATGCGTTCGGCCTCGCGCCGCGACGCGACGCCGGCGCGGGCCAGGACTTTGGCGATCCGGTCGCCGGGAGGAGGGGTCTTGTTCATGTCTGGGCCATACCCTATCCCGCGCGCTTGCGAAAGGCAGGTTTCTGATGCAGTCAGGGGCATGATGTTCAAATCGCATATGGAACAGGCACTGAGTGAGGCGCGCGCTGCAGCGGATCGCGGCGAAGTGCCCGTTGGCGCGGTCATTGTCGGGCCGGACGGCTCTGTTGTGGCGGTGGCAGGAAACCGGACGCGTGAGTCGAACGACCCAACGGCGCATGCAGAAATCCTGGCTTTGCGCGCGGCCTGTGCCCATGCTGGATCTGAAAGACTGCCCGGACATGATATCTATGTCACACTGGAACCCTGCGCCATGTGCGCAGCGGCCCTGGCGGCCGCGCGTATCCGGCGCGTTTATTACGGGGCTTCCGATCCCAAATCCGGCGGCGTGGCCCATGGCGCGAGGGTTTTTTCCCACCCGCAAGCGCATCACAAGCCCGAGGTCTATGACGGCTTAGCAGCCAAAGAATGTGAAACCCTGCTGCTGGATTTTTTCGCAGAAAAACGAAAAGAAAAATGAGGCTGGCCTGACAGGACGGCTACTGTCAGTTCCAGTCCAGGCGATACACTGTCTGCTGCCCGCCGAACCCTTTCAGTGAGACCGATTTTGGCGTGCTGAATTTCAGACCGCCCGCCGGGCTGACCAGCAATCTGGTTACGTCGGTGACGTGAATTTCGTTCGGGCCACTTACGTCTGTCACGCGCGCGGCCTTATTGACGACGGACCCGAAGAAATCCTCATCTTTCTGTATGACGTCGCCGGTATGAATTCCAATCCGCAGACCCAGAGGTGTTTCGGCATTTGCCAACGCGTTCTTACTTTGCAGCTCGATTGCTGCCTGGATTGCATCCTGGACCGTTGGGAAGATCGACATCGTGCCGTCCCCAAGGGATTTGACCAGCCGTCCCTGATGGGCGTGGATGAGGTTTTCAGTCAGATCAAAATGACCGGAAATAAGCTGGGCCCATTTCTTGTCGCCCAATTGCCGGGTGATATCTGACGACCCGACAATGTCAGTGAACATGACCGAGGCGGTTCCCTCGGTCTGATCCTGTGTGAACTCCTGCTTTGCGGCTTCGATCAGTGCATTCAACGCCGCATGTTCGATGCCGATCTTTTCCATGTTCGAGGTTGGGTTGGACACATGCAGCTGCACCATTTTCCAGACGCCGTCTTCCAGATGCAGTACAAATGTAAAGCGGTGCCAGGCTGAATTGCCGTTCGAATGAAAGGTCAGCGTCGCTTCGCAAAATGCCCAGCCCACATCCCCACATTCAAAAGCTTCCAGCGAATGTTCCTGCCAGTCATAGTCCGGGATTTCCTTGGTGTGATCCGCGAAGCCACGGCGAAACACCTGCCCGGACCATGCCTCTTCATCCGCCGAGCCCTGATACCGCAGGTGTTCCGAGGATGACAACATATTGACCAGCACAGCCCGATCCTTGTCATGAACGGCTTGATTCCATCGCCGTACAACTGCGATCAGTTCAGGTGAAGGGACAATGTCGCTGGTCATATCATCCCTACAGCTTTATCGCCTGCATAACCTGCGGTTCGATGACGTCTACACCCGGCAAAGCACCTGCCAGCGCCTGAGCGGATTGCTCAAGAATCGGGAAGGTCTTGTAGTGGCAGGGGATCACAGTTTTGAAGTTGAAGTATCGTTTGGCTGCATAGGCGGCGCCTTTCATATCCATGGTGAAGTGCCCACCTGCGGACAGGATGCCGATATCGGGTTTGTAGTAATCCCCCATCCAGTCCATATCCGCCATGATATCCGTGTCACCTGATACATAGACCATGCGGCCCTCGGTACTGATCATGAAGCCGACCTCGCTGCCGCCCGTGCGCAGGCCGTCAGGTGTCGAAAAGGTCGAGCTGTGAGAGGCCGGGACCATTGTTACCTTGACTCCGTTCAGGTTGACCGTGCCGCCCTTGTTGAAACCAATGGTCTCGATGCTTTCGGCTTCGGCCCAGTACCCCATCAGGTCATATTGTCCCACAACCGGAATTTTCAGGTGTTTGGCCAACGGCAGAACGTCGACGACATGGTCAAAATGTGTGTGGGTCAGAAGGATGTGGGTGGCGCCATCAACGGCGGCGTCATGCTGTTCCTCGGGCATGACCGGGTTGCCGGTCAGCCAGGGGTCGATTAGCAGCACTTGTCCCTGGGATTCGATACGGAAACTTCCATGGCCCAACCAGATAATGTTCATAATAATTTCCTCCCAATCATTCTGTTGGCGGCAGCCTAACATCGGATAAGTAAATTTCCATGGATTGGTTTCGTGAAATAGACGGGTATTGCGAGCGGTTGTCTCCGGCCTACTGGGCCGAGCCCGTTAACGCGGTCACAAACGCCGCTTTTCTGATTTGCGCATGGGTCATGTGGCGGCGCGTGCGCAATCAGAACATGCCGCTGGCCAAGGTTCTGGTGGCGCTTCTGGCGATCATCGGGTTTGGCAGTTACCTGTTTCACACGCATGCGCAGGTATGGGCGGCTTTGGCGGATGTCGCGCCCATACTGTCGTTCATTTTGGTCTATATCTTTGCGGTGAACAAAAACATCTGGAGGATGCCTTTGGGGCTGGCGTTCGGGGGAATGCTTCTTTTTCTTCCCTATGCGGCTGCTGCTGTCCCACTTTTCCAACAGGTTCCGGGGCTTGGAGGTTCGGCGGTTTATGCGGCGGTCGCTTTGCTGATCCTGATCTATGCTGTTGCGTTGCGCGGCCGTGATCCGATTCTGGCCAAAGGGCTGAAAATCGGGGCGTTGATCCTGATCCTGTCGATTGCCTTCCGTGCCCTCGATATGCGTCTCTGTGCTCAATGGCCGGTGGGGACACATTTCATGTGGCATATCCTGAATGCTATTATGCTGGGCTGGATGATCGAAGTGTATCGTGCGGCCCTCATCAGGGGCCGCGTCACCCAAACTCGTGGATCATGAGCATATGTCGGGTAGGCCTGTCGTGACCATCCTTCAGACTTATGATTCGGTCGGTGAAACGGCGCGGCCCTTTTCTCAGTCTTGAAAGGCTGCGGCCAGATGATCCGGCAGGTCGAATTCGCACAAAACCCGTGCGCGGCCCTCGGGCGACATCTTGCGGGCAGTCTTCTCAACGATGCTTTGGATTTTCTCGGCTGAGTGTTTCGCCGCAAAGGGCTGGAAATACCATTTCAGAAATACAAAGCAGATCACATCTTCCAGCGCCTGCACCTCTGCATCGCGTTTGATGCCTTGCTTGCGCAACATGCGACCCGCGGCTTCGGCCTGCTCGGCGTCATAGCCTTCTTGGGTCATCAAACTCATCACCACATCCGCGTGATGCACACCCTGCGCCTTGCGCCAGGCCAGATAACCCGCCCGGCCTTCAGGGAATTCATTGCGGGCAAGTTTCCACCGCTCCACATGTTGACCACGCGCCGCAATCTGCAAGGCGTCGGACGCGCCCGGAAACAGTCGGTCAAGCTCTGCGCTCATCCGCTCGCCGTAAAGCTGCGCTTCGGGGCGGCCATCATCGCGATTGGGGTCATTTGCGTTGGCCGCATCAATGGCATCCAGGACCGCTTGTTTTTGCGTGTTCATCAGCTGCTCCACTTGCTTGTCAGAACCGCAAGTGCCCTATGCAGTTCCTTTTTGGTATTTGCAGCAATGCTAACGACTCGCTTTGGGCTGTGCACCCTCGAATATGCGCTTTGGCCGGGTCGGAGAGGGGATATCCGACCCGGCCGGAACCTGCGCGTCACTTTGCAGGTTTAACCTTGTCCTGTGTGACCGGCTCCGTCACAGGCGACGGGAAGGTCAACGTGCGTGTCAGGTTGCTTGTGTCGATACCCAAGGCCATGGCCGGTGCGGCCAAAAAGGTGGCGGACAAGACTGCGGCAATCATCAGGGGTTTCATGGTTTTCTCCGGTTTGCGTTGTGTCGCACAAATAGAAATGAACAGTATAGTTCAGTTTTCAAGATCAATATTGAACTAATCAGTTTACTTTTTTGCATACCACTCATTCAGTTTTGAATGGCGGGTGTCATGTGGGGGATCAAAAACTCGCCACGGCCTGTGGCGCAGCGGTCTTGCGACTGCCGCGACAGACAGGTAAACGCCCCATAACGTAGATGAGGGAAGCCGATGTCGATTGACCAAAGCACCGCCGCCAAAGTGGCCAAACTGGCCCGGATCAAGGTCGAGGATGACGCGCTCCCGGCGCTGGCATCCGAGTTCAACACCATCCTCGGGTTCATCGAACAGCTGAACGAAGTGGATGTCGAAGGTGTCGAGCCGATGGTTTCGGTCACGCCGATGCGGCTGAAACGCCGTAAGGACGAGGTGACCGACGGCAGCCAGCAGGACAAGGTTCTGGCCAACGCCCCTGATGCCCGCGAAGGGTTCTTCGCAGTCCCTAAAGTGGTGGAGTAAGACATGAGCGATCTGAACAAACTGGGTCTGGCCGAGGCACGCGATGCCCTGCGTTCCGGTGACGTCACTTCTGTCGAGCTGACTGACGCCTGCCTGAAAGCCATTGACGAGGCAGATGCGCTGAACGCTTTTGTCCACAAGACGCCGGAAATTGCGATGGAACGCGCCAAGGCCGCGGATGAGCGTATCCAGCGTGGCGACGCACCGTCGATGTGTGGCCTGCCGATCGGTATCAAGGATCTGTTTTGCACCAAGGGTGTGCCGTCGCAGGCGGCGTCGAAAATCCTGGAAGGGTTCAAGCCGGAATACGAATCCACTGTTTCACAGCAACTGGCCGACGCAGGCGCGGTGATGCTGGGTAAACTGAACATGGACGAATTCGCCATGGGATCGTCCAACGAAACTTCGACCTATGGCAATGCGGTCAGCCCGTGGCGCCGTGGCAACGATGATGCGCATCTGACACCGGGTGGCTCCTCTGGCGGCTCTGCGTCTGCCGTGGCTGCTGATTTGTGCCTGGCGGCGACAGGTACCGACACCGGTGGCTCGATCCGCCAGCCTGCGGCCTTTGTTGGCATCACGGGCATCAAACCCACCTATGGTCGTTGCTCTCGTTGGGGCATCGTCGCCTTCGCGTCCTCGCTGGATCAGGCAGGACCAATGACCAAGAACGTACGTGATGCAGCAATCATGCTGGAAACCATGTGCGGGCATGACCCCAAGGATTCGACCAGTGCCGAACTGGCCGTCCCGAATTTCGAGGCCATGCTGACTGGTGACATCAAGGGCAAGAAGATCGGTATCCCGAAAGAGTACCGTATGGACGGCATGCCCGCCGAGATCGAAAAACTCTGGGCCGATGGCGCAGCGATGCTGAAAGCCGCGGGTGCCGAGATTGTCGATATCTCGCTTCCGCATACCAAATACGCGCTGCCCGCCTATTACGTGATTGCCCCGGCCGAGGCGTCTTCGAACCTCGCCCGTTATGACGGTGTTCGCTATGGCCGCCGCGCACAGCTGGCGCAGGGCGATGGCATCACTGAGATGTACGAAAAGACTCGCGCCGAAGGCTTTGGCCCCGAGGTGCAGCGCCGCGTGATGGTCGGCACATATGTGCTGTCCGCAGGTTTCTATGATGCCTATTACAACCGCGCGCGCCGGGTCCGGACCCTGATCAAGAAAGACTTCGAAGACGTGTTTGCCGCGGGCATCGATGCCATTCTGACACCGGCAACCCCTTCGGCGGCGTTCGGTCTGGGGGAAATGACCGAGGCGGACCCTGTTCAGATGTATTTGAACGACGTCTTTACGGTTACCGTGAACCTCGCGGGCTTGCCCGGTATCTCGGTCCCCGCAGGCCTGGATGCACAAGGTCTTCCATTGGGGTTGCAGCTGATCGGGCGCCCGTGGGAAGAAGGTGACTTGCTCAACACCGCTTATGCGCTGGAAAACGCAGCCGGATTTGTGGCCAAGCCCGGCAAATGGTGGTAAGCCTTCGGGAAAGTGGATTACCAAAAACGGAGCCAAACAATGCGTGTTTTGCTTTTGGTCCCGGCCCTGACACTGGCTGCGGCCTGCACCAATGTCGCGCCGTTGACCAGCACGGGTTTCAACACGCCTGAATATCAGGCGCGGCGCGAGGCTCAATTGGCCGGCCAGGGTGGAGCGATCAATCCGCTGCTGGCTCCGGTCGATGTTTCCCAGCAACCACTTGGCGCGTCAGGAGCATCAACCTTTGCAACGGGTGAAAATGCGGACATCGCCAACCAGACCGCCGCAGCGTTGGCCAGCACGTCCGGGCAATCCTCGGTCCCCGCGTCGCCGGCTTCCGGCTCCAGCAGCAGTGCGATCTCTGACGAGCAGGACTTCGCGGCCGTGTCCGAGAGGCGCAGCATCCAATCCGATGCCGCGCGGATTGAACAAAACCGCCAGACCTACGAAGTTGTCGCACCAACCGCCGTGCCTGAGCGCACAGCGAGCGGCCAGCCGAATATCGTACAATATGCGCTAAGCACCTCCAATCCGGTGGGCACGCAACTCTACAGCCGCTCCGGTTTCAACCTGCAAGCCAAGGCACAGCGGAACTGTGCGCAATTCCCGTCACCGGATCAGGCTCAGATCGAATTCCTGTCCAACGGCGGTCCGCAACGTGACCGCAAGGGTCTGGACCCGGACGGCGACGGCTATGCCTGTGGCTGGGACCCCAGCCCGTTCCGCAGTGCCGTTAACAACTGACGCCCTGACGCCGATCTGGCATCCGTCTCCGAATTTCGGCAAGCGCCGGGGCGGGTTGGTGCCATTCTTGATCGTGATCCACTATACGGCCATGGACAGTGCACTGGCGGCTCTGGATCGCCTGTGCGACCCGGCTTCCGAGGTTTCGGCCCATTACCTGATCGGCAATGACGGCACCCTTTGGCAAATGGTGCGGGAAGAAGATCGCGCCTGGCATGCCGGGGCAGGGGAATGGGGCGGCAAGGACGACATCAACTCGCGCTCGGTTGGGATCGAACTGGACAATACCGGAACACATCCGTTCTCGCAGCCGCAAATGGCAGTGCTGGAACAGCTGTTGCCCCTGATCATGACCCGCTGGTCCATTACGCCGTCCGGGGTCATCGGACATTCCGACATGGCGCCCGGGCGCAAATCCGACCCTGGGCCGCGCTTCGACTGGAACAGGCTCGAAAGGCAAGCGCTGGCCAAACCGCGCGGCACAGGAGTTGATCCGATGTCACCTGATGCAGAAGCATTTCGCGCCTCTGCTCGGATGGCAGGTTTCACCGCCCCCGTGGACGATGCAAAACTGCTGGCGGCTGTCCGATTGCGATTTCGACCCTGGGCGAAAGGTCCGCTGGACATGGCGGATATGAATGCGCTCACCCCGTCGGACATAACAACCTGATCCGCTCTTCATCTGGCCAAAAATATCCCGGGGTTGAATTGGCCGCAGGCTGAGAAGGGGCTGGCCCCTTCTCTGATCCGTCAGCTCTTGACGCCGCAGACCACAAAGCCTACCCAGCCCAGGCGCGGAGGGCCGGATGGCCGCTGGGGCGTACGCCCGAGAGGAAAGTCCGGACTCCACAAGACAACGGTGCCGGGTAACGCCCGGGCGGGGCAACCCGACGGAAAGCGCCACAGAAATCAGACCGCCCAGGGCCTCGGCCCCGGGTAAGGGTGAAACGGTGGGGTAAGAGCCCACCGCGCCGCTGGCAACAGTGGCGGCACGGCAAGCCCCACCGGGAGCAATGCCAAATAGGGTCCCCGCGCGGGCCGGTCGGCGCAAGCCGATACCGCCGCTAAGTGCGTCTTGGCCGAGAGGGACCGGGTTGGCAGCTTGAGCCGTGCAGCAATGCACGGCCTAGAGGAATGGTCATTGAAGGGGGAAACCCCGGAACAAGATCCGGCTTACAGGCCCTCCGCGCGTATCCTTTTATCCTCCGGGCGGCGTGTACGTCCCCGTCAACCTTGCGGCTTTCTCAGTGACCGAAACGAACTCGTCCGCAGTCCAGGCTCGAACCGTTTCTATGTTCGTGACCGCACCCGATGCCGCGACTGCCATGCCGACCGCCACAGCATCTGTTCCGTCTGGCGCTTCGCTGATCACGACCACGTCATTGCTGCCGGTCGTCATGTAGAAGGACAACAGTCGACCGCCGACTTTCTCCAGTAATGCTTTCACCGGGCCGGTGCGGTTCTCGGGCTTTTGCAACATGCCTTTGACGCCAGCCTGCGAGTAAGTCGCATAGGTAATGAAAATGGGCATTGGAACCTCCGTCTTAACGAAAATTACAGGGCCTTTCAGTCAGCCGACCCCGAAGGCTGTCACGTGTCAAATGTCAAAAATCAACGGTGCCATGATAAACCAAAGACCTGTGCCGATCAGTGCCACACCTGACACTGGCACCAACCACCTGGTCCAGGGTAGAAGCTTTTCCAGTGCCACGTAAGCGGCGATACCGACAATCCAATAGAGGTTCATTATCCCCCCGATGAATAGCAGCAACATCAAAGCCCAGCAGCACCCAAGGCAATGTGTGCCGTGCAAGGCTCCGGTTCTGAACGCGCCGAAGGGGCCGGGCCGGTTGTGACCGGCCAGAAACCTTGCGGGGCTTTGGCAGTAACGAAGACACGCGTTCTTTAAACTCGAAAACTGGTAAAACCCGGCAGCCAGCAGAACACATCCCGCGAAGAGGCCGGAGCGGATTGTCATCATCGGCCCGTTCGACAGCCCGATATGTTCCAACTCCCACTGCATTGCCGTTGCAGCCAGGCTGAACGCACCCCAGGTCACCAGATAGCCCAACAGGAAACACAGGCTGAACTTTGCCGCACGGTCTTTCTCAGGACCCATTCGCTTTGTTGCGGCAAACAAAAGCACGGCTGGCGCGGCACTTGGGGTCATCATGGCAATCATCATGATCCACCACATCAGGAAGATGAGCAGGGTGTAACCGAAGCTCCAGACGGTTGCGGAACCCATCTGCATGGGCTCTCCAACCGGGCCTGCCATGCGGGTCATTTCGACCGCAGACATACTCATCCCGACGCCGGCAACTGTGTACCAGGTGGCTGCAAGAATGATCAGAAGGACGCTGCCCAACACGATTGCATTGTCCTGCCTCAACAGCCGCTCAATCGCCCCGGCAGGGGCTGTGGCACTCTGTCTGGTCATGAGAAAGTCTCCGGCTACGCGCCCAGAACACCGTGACCCGAGAGGTTCAGATGTGCGAGATGAGCGTGCGTGGCGTCAAAGGTAAGACTGATCTCACCACCCGTTGTTTTGGCCGACCCCGAGGCAGCCTCGGCGTGGCGGTACTCAAAGCCGTTCGGCAACTGGATCGATGCCCTGTGCGCAGCGCCCGATACGATATGAGGAATCGGGCTGACCTCGACGTCGAAGACCCCTTGAACCCTGGCATAGCCACTGCGATCATCGCGGTTCCAGTTCAATTCGATCGGTACAAAAAGCGTTTCATGTTTCGTCGGTGCCATCGCACTGTAAACGTACCACATGGTCGCCATTTCATCGGTGTCTTCGCCGGTCATGATGGCCTGCAATGCTGCGCGCTGTTCGGCTGTAGCACTTTCGTCAATGATCAGTTGCATCTGACCATTGCCTTCGTGGATCGGTCCCGGCCAGTGATAAACACCTGCTGCCCGCAAACCTGCCAGATCAGTATCGCCATAATGTCCGCTTTCGATGTCGAAAACGACCACTGCCTCGCAATTGCCATGAGATGGAAGAACGCTGAATTGGCAGGGGCAACCGAAATTGCAATTACAATTGGCCAGTTCTTCGCCCTGAATAACCCACTCTGTCATGATAGCCCCCCAAGAAAAGCTGCGTAAAACAACACTGCTCCGCGCGGGCATTACCTGTTTACACTGCCTTGGCCGTCGAGCCTGAAGTCGGCCTCTTGGACGTATCAGTCGCGGTAAACCTATCACGATATCGTGATATGTACAAACTTAGTCACTGCCGTCCGGTCCTCACCGGCTTGGAAATGCAGTCCAGAATCCCGTGGGGGTTGAACGTGGTATTCGCCTTTGCATTCCTCTGATAGAATTGGGGCATATTTTGAAAAACCGGGAGGATTGTCATGAGCTTTATGAAGACACTTGCGTCCGTTGCAGTTGGTTTCGCAGCCGCGAAGGGGCTGGAAAAATACCGGAAAATGGGCGGAATGGCTGGCTTGCAGGACATGATGCAAGGCGCAGGCGGTGGCCTTGGCATGGATCAGCTCGGCAAGATGGCCCAACAGTTCGGCCTTCCCGGAGGTGCGACAGGCCTTCAGGATATGATAGGCAAGATGGGGTTGGGTGGCAGTACCGCCGGTGCCGCCGGACTTGGCGGGCTTTTGAATGCGATGCAGGGGGCGGCCAGAACTGGCAGCCAGAAAACCACCGACATGATGGAGACGGTGTTTGGCGGAACACCAGCCGGGGCCGCGATGGAAGCTCAGGCCAAGCTTATGTTGCGGGCAATGATCCAGGCGGCCAAGGCAGACGGCGAATTGGATGAACACGAGAAAGAAACGATCCTGGGTGAACTGGGCGATGACATCAGCGACGAAGAACGCGCATTTGTGCAGGAACAACTGAACGCACCCGTCGACGTAATGGGTCTGGCAGCTGATTCTGGGGCGCCTCTCGGAACGCAGATTTATGCGATTTCTCTGGCGGCAATACGGTTGGACAATGATCGTGAGGCCGCATATTTGCGGCAATTGTCCACTGCGCTGGGCCTTTCGGACGGTGAAAGAGACCAGATTCACAACTATATGGGCGCACCAACGTTGCCGGGTTGAACCTGTGCCCGATTCCTGGGCTGGGATCGTCCGATTGGCCTTGACATGCACGGCGTAGCGCGTAAAAGCGCACGCTCATAGGAATTCAACCGAAAGGCCCCTGCCTTTCCGGACGCAGGAGATAACCATGGCGAAGCCGACGACAATCAAGATCCGTCTGAACTCGACCGCGGGCACGGGCCACTTCTACGTGACCAAAAAGAACGCACGCACCATGACCGAGAAAATGACCATTCGTAAATACGATCCGGTCGTTCGGAAGCATGTCGAGTACAAGGAAGGCAAGATCAAGTAATCTTTCCGTTCCATTTGGACTTTCCAAAAAGGCTCTGCTTGGCAGAGCCTTTTTTCGTGCTGAATTCCGGTGGTTGGTTGCCAGAAACATCAACTTGCCCACTTGGGGCCGTTGCAGGAGCGCATCAGCCACCGATGCAATCGCATGGCCTGTGGCTTGCTTTTTGTGCCGACCTGCAAGTACGCTTGAGCAAACCGCCACAAAATGTTGACCGCCATGAAAAAAATCTTGTTATCCACAATAGCCGTTCTGACTTTGGCGGCCTGTGAAGACCCGTTCAACCGCAAAGGTGTCGGGTTTACTGGAATCGATGGCGAACCCCGCACGATTTCCGACGTTCCCGGAGCCGTCGCTTTTCTGCCGCCCGAAACGAACGTCCCTGCCGAACTGGCAGAGCTTCAGACCGTCACTCTCTTGGTTGATGAAGTGGATCCATCCAAGGTGGCGTCCGTTGCCATCGACAATGGCGGGCAGACGCCGGGCAATGCGGTCCAGCTACAGGGCAGCGATACGAATCTGTTCTTGAGCACCGTCAGTGTCAACGGAACCTTGTATGGTGTCCTTCGTACGCCGACGAACAGCGTTAAGGTCGACAACTCGGTCGGCGTTGGTTTTGCGCAAGAGGCCGAGCGTTTCACCGGGTGTCTACCTGCCGGCGATGTGTTCCGCAAAGGCACGTCCGAGCGTAGTTCGGGCTTTGCAGTACCGTTGAACTGTAGCTAAGTCTTATACCTTCTGATGTATCAAGCCCTCGCCGATCTAGCGGGGGCTTTTTCTTGACCGGGCGCGCGTACATCGCTGCCTTTTCCGGTAGAACTTGTGCGCCGGACAAGCTCTATCACCAGTTGGTTCAAAACAAAAAAAGGCCGGTCTGATGACCGGCCTTTTCCCATACCAATGGCATGCAATTACTCGCGGTTGCCCAGGAATTGCAGCAGGAACATAAACAGGTTGATGAAGTCCAGGTACAGGTTCAATGCACCCATGATAGCGGCCTTGCCCAGCCATTCCTGATCGCCACTATGGGCCATTTGCAGGTATGTGGTCTTGATGTTCTGGGTGTCGTAGGCGGTCAGGCCCGCGAAGATCAGAACGCCGATGGCCGAGATTGCAAAGGCAACCGCCGAAGACGCCAGAAAGATGTTCACAACCATCGCGACGATCAGGCCGATCAGGCCCATCATCAGGAAAGTGCCCATGGCGGACAAGTCTTTCTTGGTTGTGTAACCGTACAGGGACAGGCCCGCGAACGCGATTGCGGTGATCAGGAAGACCTGGATGACCGACTCACCGGTGAAAACAAGGAAGATCCAGCTGATCGAAATGCCCATCACCGCAGCAAAAACGTAGAACACCAGCTGTGCGGCGGCTGCCGACATGCGGTTGATCCCGGCGCTGAAGCCGAAAACAAACAGCAAAGGTGCAAACATGATGACCCAGCGCAGGGGCGACGCGTAAATGCTATAGCCCAGCGATGTCAGATAGGTATCGGCATTCAACTGTGCCGCCGCGGCTGACGGATCGCTTGTGGTTGCCAGGCCCGCGATGGCCCAGGCTGCTGCGAACGTAATCAGCATGCCGACGGACATAGTGCCGTAGACTTTGTTCATATGGGCGCGCAGGCCCTCATCAATCTCGGCAGCGCGCGCGCCGGCCGCCGTCCGGATCGTGTCGAATTGTGCCATCAAAGGGTCTCCCTTTACATAATTATTCAGCCCCCCTGCTATGAGGGAAGCGTTCTAGGCAAATATCGGCAACTCAGGGCTGTGTTTCAAGTATTTACCGCGGAAAACCTACTAATTTACGCAACAAAAGTGGCGATCCGCAACACGTGACCGCCACTCATGAACTAAAGATATGTATTTGCATCATTTCTGCCAGAATTCCGGCGCGTCCCAGACGAAACGTCTGGCTTCGGCATCAGCCTCTGATCTACAGACTCCGATGTCCTGAAGGGCGCGATCATCAAGTCGCGCCAGCCGACGGCGTTGACGCTTCAGGGAAACAGCACGCCTGATGATAGTGCCGAGCGATTGCTTCTTGGGATTGCAATGGTGATGAATGGCAATTTGGGTCATATTTATTGTCCTTTCGTGCATTCTCGATGGTTTATCTCGTCTTCATCAATTTCCTTGATTGATATGGGGGAGTATGACATATTTTTAAAACGAATATTTTTGATGAAACACATAAGGAATCGTGAAGATGCGGAATCTGGACATCACAACCCTTCGGTCATTTGTTGCGGTGGCGGATCAGGGTGGGGTGACTCGCGCTGCCGGATTTCTGCATCTGACGCAATCTGCGGTCTCGATGCAGTTGAAACGGCTGGAAGAGTTGCTTGGCCTTCAGTTGTTGGACCGCAGTGGCAGAACGATTGCCCTGACCGCGTCTGGCGAGCAACTGCTGGCCTATGCGCGCCGTATGATCGCATTGAATGATGAGGTCATCTCGAAACTGACCGATCAGGCCTTTGAAGGTGAGGTGGTATTGGGGGTTCCTCACGACATAGTTTACCCGGCCATCCCACGGGTCCTGCAACGGTTCAACGCGGATTTCCCACGGGTCCGAGTTCAGTTGGTCTCGTCTTATTCCTTGCAGTTGAAAGACATGTACAAACGCGGCGAATGTGACGTGATCCTGACCACGGAACCGACGTCGGTGGACGGTGCGGAAACCATTGCAGAGCTGCCCTTGCGCTGGATAGGTGCGCCGGGTGGATCGGCCTGGCGCAAGCGTCCGCTGCCTTTGGCACTTGGACGTCGCTGCTTGTTTCGACCACAGGTGATCTCTGCGCTGGATGCAGCCGGTATTCCCTGGGAACTGTCGGTGGAAACTGAAAACGACCGCACAATCGAGGCCACAGTCAGTGCTGATCTGGCAGTGTATGCGGCACTGGAAGGTACCGAAGCCGCACATCTTGAACAGATCGAAAGCGGGGGTGCGTTACCGGACCTACCTGCGCATATGATCAACCTGTATGGTGGCGAACCGGGTCGAGACGCGGTTGTCGAAGCGCTGGCACAATTGGTGCGTCAGAACTTCCGCCTTCTTGGGGGGACGCAGCTCCGTGCCGTAGTGGGCTGATTGTGGTCAGGCGGTGATCACGATTTTGCCTGTCGATTTCCGTTCTTTCAGCAACCGCATGCCCTGCGCGACCTCATCAAGAGGCAAGACGTGGCTAATGTGTGGATTGATACGGCCCTCGGCGTGCCAGCGGAAAAGAGTGTCAAAACTTTCGCGCACGGCTTCTGGCCGGAATTTCAGATACCCGCCAATGTAAAAACCGATCACAGTCAGATTCTTGACCAGCAGATGATTGGCAGGGATTTGCGGAACATCGCCGCCGGCAAATCCGATGGGCAGCAGGCGGCCTTCGGGATTGGTGGCGCGGAAGGCCGCCTTGAACACATCGCCGCCGATTGCATCATAGACGACATCCGCGCCGCCAAGCGATCTGACCCGATCCCTTAGATCCTCTGAGGTATCAATCAGGTGGTCGGCCCCCGCCGCACGGGCAACGGCCAGCTTTTCAGGGCCGCGGGCCTGTGCGATGACGGTGGCGCCCATGAGCTTGCCGATCTCAACCGCGGTCAGCCCAACGCCGCCTGCTGCGCCGGTTACCAGAAGTGTCTCGCCGGGTTGCAGCCTGGCGCGGTGGTCAAGGGCCATGTGACTGGTACCATAAGCAATCTGGATCGCGGCGGCATCTTCGAAACGGGTCGTGTCAGGCAACGGGATCGCGCGATAGGCGTCGAAAACGCCATACTCTGCCAGCCCGCCCTGACCAGAATAGACGGCGATCCGATCACCCGGTTTCAGGGTGGGCACACCTGGACCGATGGCATCCACGACACCGGCTATTTCCATTCCCAAAGTAAACGGCGCAGTCGGTGTATCCTGATACGTTCCTTTCTGCATTAACAGATCAGCGAAATTCAAACCGCAGGCTTTGATCGCGACCCGCACCTGGCCCTCACCCGGCTCGGGTTTTGGTACATCGCACAGCTGGGCAACTGCCCCCTCGGATTGAATACAAAAGGCCTTCATGTGGCTCCTCACGTGTTTCGGGCATTGGCACGTCGGCTGTACAAGATGTCAATTCCTTATGCGCTGCGTCCTGAAACGACTGAAAATCTGTCGCATGTCCAACCGGGGCAAGCGAAAAGCGCACAGGGCTTTTGACACATACAACCACAGCCCTTGTGAGGGGGGATCGACTCAACCAGCTTGAAAAAAAATTCAAAACGGGCAATATAGACTATCAGTGCTGGTAACGGGGGACGGCACAGTCCGGATTAGGGGGCGGTTAAGGAAGCCCCTGTTGGTATTGCGATCTCGGACGTCGCTCGATCCCGTACAAATGTGTGTGTAGTAGAGGAGAATACCAATGACTCATCACGTCGATGTCCATGTGGGCAAACGCGTTCGGCATCGCCGCTGGCTGATTGGGATGACCCAGCAACAATTGGCGCAGCAAGTTGGTATCAAGTTTCAGCAAATCCAGAAATATGAGACCGGAGCCAACCGAATCAGCGCGTCCCGCCTGTGGGACATTGCCGAGGCTTTGGACGTACCGGTAAGCTTCTTCTTCGAAGGTCTGGAAGAAGCCGAGAAAAGCAGCTCGGACAAGAAATCTGTTCCAGCTGACCTGATGGGCGATAAAGAAGCCCTGGATCTTGTACGCTCTTACTACGCAATTCCGGAAAACCAGCGCCGCCGCCTGTTTGAACTTGCACGTGTCCTCAGCGACGTCGCCTGATCAGACCGGCTTGACTTTGTCAGGTAATGCCCGCACCAGAGTGCCATGCATCCGGCGAGTTTAAGCGACATTGAAATTGCAGAAGAAATGGCCGAAGCGGCACGCGCGGCCATTCTTCCTTTTTTTCGTCAGACCAATTTGGAAACAGCGAACAAGCTGACCGAAGGGTTTGACCCCGTCACCGCGGCGGATCGGGCCGCCGAAAAAGCCATGCGAGAGGTGCTGTCCCGGTTGCGCCCCGAAGATGGCGTGTTGGGCGAAGAATACGGTGCGCACAAGGGCAGCAGTGGCCGAACCTGGGTTTTGGACCCCATCGACGGCACGCGCGGGTTTATCAGTGGCACACCAACTTGGGGCGTTCTGATCGCGCTCAGCACAGCAGACGGGCCGATCATGGGAGTGATTGATCAGCCCTATATTGGCGAACGCTTTGTCGGATCGACAGCTGGTGCGCACCTTACAGGGCCACTGGGGACCAGTAAGCTGCAAACCCGGGGGACGAAATCTCTGGCGCAGGCGACGCTGTTCACCACTTTTCCTGAAGTCGGCACCCCGGATGACCGGGCCGGGTTTCAGGCCGTATCGGAACAGGTGCAACTGACCCGATATGGAATGGACTGCTACGCTTATGCCTTGTTGGCCGCTGGGCAGGCAGATCTGGTGATCGAAGCAGGGCTGAACTCGTATGACATTCAGGCCCCTATTGCGGTTATTCAGGCGGCAGGCGGAATTGTGACCGACTGGCAAGGCGGCCCGGCGCATGAGGGCGGTCGTGCATTGGCCGCAGCCAACGCAGAGATTCATGCAGAGGCCCTTCAGATCCTGCGTCGGTTCTGAAACCTGTTGTCGCAGATCCCGATGGCGGGTACATAATACACGGTCGGTTCTTAAGCCCGTTTTCCGCCGACCTTCGCACTCCTTGCAAGAGACGGGCAGATGCAGGAGCGCGACATGACAGAAATCCTACTAAAAAACGCTGATCTGATCCTGACGATGGACGAGTCCCGGCAGGAACTCCCCGGGGCTGACATTTTGATCCGCGACGGCCAGATCGCGGGGATCGGGCACGGATTGCAGGCGCAAGGCGAGGTTCACGATGTTTCGGGCTGTATGGTGACACCCGGGCTGGTGAACACCCATCACCATCTTTACCAAACATTGACCCGCGCGGTGCCGGGCGGGCAGGATGCATTGCTGTTCGGGTGGCTTCAGACACTCTATCCGATTTGGGCGAAGTTCGGACCAGACGAGATGTTCACCTCGGCCCAGATCGGTTTGGCAGAGCTGGCGCTGTCAGGCTGTACGCTCAGTTCTGATCACCTGTACCTCTATCCCAATGGTTCGCGGCTGGAGGATACGATTGCTGCCGCATCCGAGTTGGGGATGCGGTTTCACCCGACACGCGGCGCGATGAGCATCGGTGAAAGTGATGGCGGCCTGCCACCGGACAGTCTGGTTGAAGAAGAAGCAGCCATACTGGACGACATGATCCGTGTCGTGGATGCGTTTCACGATCCTTCAGAAGGATCGATGTGCCGCGTAGGTCTGGCCCCGTGTTCACCGTTTTCCGTCAGCCGGGACCTGATGCGAGATGCAGCCCTTCTGGCACGGGACAAAGGCGTGATGTTGCATACACATCTGGCTGAAAACGATGAAGATATCGCCTATTCACAGGCTCAGTTCGGTTGTCGGCCCGGTCAATACGCCGAAGATCTGGGTTGGACTGGCCCGGATGTGTGGCACGCCCATTGTGTCAAGTTGGACGGGGCCGAGATTGATCTGTTTTCACGTACGAAAACTGGTGTCGCTCATTGCCCATGTTCGAACTGCCGTCTGGGATCAGGCATCGCGCCGGTGCGGGCGATGCGCGATGCGGGGGTAAAGGTGGGTCTCGGCGCTGATGGTTCGGCCAGTAATGACAACGGCAATCTGATGCTTGAGGCTAGGCAGGCGCTGCTGTTGCAGCGGGTGGTCAATGGGGCAGATGCGATGTCGGCCCGTGAAGCGTTGGAGATTGCGACACGTGGCGGGGCCGATGTGCTGGGGCGTCCCGATTGCGGGCGGCTTATGCCGGGAAAACGTGCCGATGTCGCTGTTTGGGATATGCGCTGTGTCGAAAGCGCAGGCAGTTGGGACCCGGCAGCTCTGCTTCTGGCAGGTCCGATGCAGGTAAAGCACCTGTTTGTCGAAGGCCGCCAGATCGTGCGGGACGGGCATATCACGACGATTGACCTGCCCCGCGTGATTGAGCGTCAAAACAGTCTTGCCAAGGAGTTGCAGGCCTAGGCGGCCTGCCGCCCACCGATCCAGACCTCGGCCACAGCCCGATCATCTCCCATCATGATGGTCGGGAAGATTGCCTCCCAAACATCGTTTGCACAAGCCTCGCGCTGGGCGATGGCCGGGGTCGAGGCGAGATCAATCACGACCAGATCCGCCTCCATTCCCGGAGCAATGTTGCCGATGCAATCATCCATCCGCAGGCTGCGCGCCGACCCGACTGTACCCAGCCACAGCAATTGCGCCGGATGCAGGGGGCGCCCGCGCAACTGACCGATTTCATAAGCGGCAGCCATGGTGCGCAGCATTGAAAAACTTGATCCGCCACCGGTGTCGGTGGCCAGACCGATCCGGTGGCCATCGTGGATCAAGCGGTTCATGTCGAACAGACCCGACCCTATGAAGGTGTTCGAGGTGGGGCAGTGGATCAGTGACGCATCAACCTCGCGCAGACGATCGCGTTCCCGGTCTTCCAGATGGATGACATGCCCATAAAGTCCGTTCTGCCCCAGCAGCCCGAACTTTTCGTAAGTGTCCAGATAGTCCCGGGCATCGGGGAACAGGGAGCGGACCCACTCGATTTCGTCTGTCTGCTCGCTCAGGTGTGTTTGCATCAGGCAATGGGGATGTTCCGCCCAAAGCGCGCCCATGGCCTCAAGCTGTTCTGGGGTGGACGTGGGCGAAAACCGGGGCGTGATGGCATAGGACAGGCGGTCGACACGGTGCCATTTCTCGAGCAGCGCGGCAGATTGGTCATAGGCTGTCTGGGCCGTGTCCCGAAGGCCTTCAGGCGCATTGCGGTCCATACAGGTCTTGCCCGCGACCACGCGCTGTCCCCGTTGCTGCGCGGCAGTGAAAAAGGCATCCACGCTTTCGGGGTGGATGGTGCAAAAACTGCACATCGTCGTGGTGCCATGGGCGGCAGTCAGATCCAGATAACGGTTGGCGATTTCAGAGGCGTATTCAGGATCACCAAACTTCATCTCTTCGGGGAAGGTGTAGGTGTTCAGCCAGTCGATCAACCGCTTCCCCCAACTGGCGATCATGGCGGTCTGCGGGTAGTGCACATGCGGGTCAACGAAACCCGCAATGATCAGGTGATTGCCATAGTCCTTGATGACGGCATCAGGGTGACGCCGCATCAGCGCATCGGACGCGCCGACATCGGCAACGCGTCCTTTGTCAATCACGACGGCTTCGTCCAGCTGGGTCGCTTCTGTTGGCTCTCCGTCAAAGGGTGAGCCTGTGAAACTCAGAACGCGCCCTTTCAAAAGCGTCTTTTGCGCCATTTGCCCTGTTCTCCACCTGTTTGGGACCGCGCTGTAGCATAGGCAGACGAAAGAAGTGGGTAAATCGGCGCATTGTCATTGTTTTCTGGTAGCTGCTTCTTCTATTTAGGGGCCAATCGCCGAAAGAAGGGGGCAGCGCATGACGACAGGCAATAACCAAGCCGAACACGATCTGCCCCAGGAAGAAGACGCGTATGCGCTGGATCGCCGGACCGTGGCGGCGATCCTTTATGCGGTTGATGTGGATGATCGTGACAAGCTGATTGAGCTGATGGAGCCGCTGCACGCGGCCGATATCGCTGACCTTTTGGAGCAGATCAATCCTAATGACCGGGCCCGGCTGATCCGGCTCTATGACAAGGAATTTGACGGCGACATCCTGTCTGAACTGGATGAATCGGTTCGCGAGGAAATCATCGCCGTTCTGACCCCCGAGGTTCTGGCGGAAGCCGTGCGCGAGATGGAAAGCGACGACGTCGTTGACCTTCTGGAAGATCTTGAGGAACCGCAGCAGGAAGCCATTCTGGGTGCGCTCGAAGATTCCGAGCGGCTAGCAGCGCAACAGGCGCTTGCTTACCCCGAGAGTTCTGCTGGTCGTTTGATGCAGCGTGAGGTCGTCATGGCCCCCGAGCATTGGACCGTCGGTCAGGCCATCGACTTCATGCGTGCCAATGACGATCTGCCCGAGCAGTTCTATCATGTTGTTCTGGTCGACCCGCGCCTGAAACCAACAGCGCAGGTGACATTGGGCAAGCTGATGGCGTCCCGTCGTGAAGTGCCTTTGCGCGATCTGGCGGAAGAGGAGTTTCACATCATCCCCGTTGATCAGGACGAGGAGGATGTGGCTTATGCCTTCAACCAGTATCACCTGATCTCGGCCCCCGTGGTCGATGCCGACGGGCGTCTGGTTGGTGTGATCACCATCGACGACGCGATGGTTGTTCTGGATGAAGAGCACGAAGAAGACATCCTGCGCCTTGCCGGTGTGAGCGACGAAAGCTCGCTGTCCGACAGTGTGGCGGCCACCAGTCGGCGACGGTTGCCCTGGCTGGCGGTAAACCTGTGCACGGCAATCTGTGCTTCGTTGGTGATCTCACAATTTGCGGCGGCAATTGACCAGCTTGTCGCGCTGGCCATCCTGATGCCGATTGTTGCATCCATGGGGGGCAATGCGGGAACGCAGTCGCTGACCGTTGCAGTGCGCGCACTGGCGACGCGCGACCTGACCAACTCAAACGTGATGCGCGTTATCAGGCGGGAACTGCTGGTGGGCATGTTGAACGGACTGTGTTTTGCCATTGTACTGGGGACCGTGGGAATGCTGTGGTTCGGTTCACCTTGGCTGGGTGTCGTGATTGGGTCAGCCTTGGTCGTGAACATGATCATCGCGGGCTTTGCAGGTACGGTAGTACCGGTAGTGCTGGATCGTCTGGGAATTGACCCGGCGCTGGCGTCAGGAACCTTTGTGACAACCACAACCGATGTCATGGGGTTCTTCATCTTTCTTGGGCTTGCCAGTGTGGTGCTATTGTGACCGATCTGACTGAAATCAAAGCAGCTGCACGCAAAGCGGCATTTGCGCGCCGCAAGGTCGCGTTCGACACGCGTGTTCCCGGTGCGGCCGGACGTTTGTCCGAGGTTCTGGCGGGTTATCGCGGCGTGCCCTTGTCAGGCTACATGCCAATCCGAACCGAGATCGACCCGGTGTCTGCCATGGCTGAAGCTGCGGCTTATGGACCTGTCGGTGTTCCCGTGATACAAGCCGCTGGAAAACCTCTGAAATTTTCGCGCTGGACGCCAGAAGGACCGCTGAAAGACGGCCCATTCGGTGCCAGAGTGCCCGAGGTCGATGATTATTTCGACCCCGAAATCCTGATTGTGCCGCTGGTGGCTTTTGATGCCCACGGCGGGCGTTTGGGATATGGTGGTGGATTTTATGACCGCACGCTGGAAGGATTGCGAGGCAAGCGCGCGACACTGGCAATCGGTTTCGCTTTTGACGCGCAAGAGGCGCAGAAACTGCCGCTGGAGCCGACCGATCAGCCGCTGAACATGGTTATCACCGAAAGCCGGGTGCTGACGTTCTAAGCCTCATTGCTGAAAGTGGCTGCGTAAATAGTCCCAGGCATCCACCTCGGTACCGTCTTTCAGGATGCAGATACCAAAGACGCTTCCGTCTTCGTTCTTCCGAAGTTGGTAAACTCCATCATTCTCGACGCAAAAGGTTGCCGCGGGATTGGGCATGGATGTCTTTGTGCCTTGCGCCATAACACCCGAAGCGACCACAAGGCCGAATGTCAGTATTGCCAATAGCTTCACAACATGTCCTTTTGATTTAAGCGCATGGCTAAGACTTTGCCACGCCTGCATGCAATTTCAAGTTCGGCTCAACTTAAATTTCACGGTTCCGCCTTGTTATTGCCCAGCACAGCACCTACGACCCGGATCATGAGGATTTTGTTTCTTGGTGATGTGATGGGGCGCGCGGGGCGCGCGGCCGTTCAGCAACATTTGCCGCGCCTGCGCGACGAATGGCGGCTGGATTTCGTTGTGGTCAATGGCGAAAACGCGTCGAACGGCATGGGGTTGAGCGGCGATCACGCCAAGCTGCTGCTGGATGCCGGGGCAGATTGCCTGACATTGGGCGACCATGCGTTCGACCAGAAAGACATGCTGCAATATATCGAGAAAGAACAGCGTATCGTGCGCCCGGTGAACTATGCAAAGGGTGCGCCGGGGCGGGGGCACCGGCTGTTTAACGCACCCGGCGGGCGCAAAGTTCTGGTGGTGCAGGTGTTGGGGCAGGTCTTTATGAAACGGCCATTCGACGACCCGTTCTCGGCCATTGAACCTATCCTGAAGTCGCACCCACGGGGTGGACAGGCACAGGCCATCATCGTCGATATGCATTGCGAGGCGACGTCTGAGAAGATGGCCATGGGTCATTATTGCGACAAGCGCGCCAGCCTTGTGGTGGGAACACATACCCATGTACCGACAGCGGATTCGCAGATTCTGCCAGGTGGCACAGCCTATCTGACGGATGCGGGCATGTGCGGCGACTATGACTCGGTCATTGGTATGGACAAGCAGGAACCGATGCGCCGGTTCATAACCGGGATGCCCAAGACCCGGTTTACCCCTGCCATTGGCGAGGCCACGCTGAGCGGAGTTTTCGTCGAAACGGATGATCGCGACGGCCAGGCCAAATCTGTTCGCATGGTGCGCGTTGGTGGACGTTTGGAACAAGCCGGGCCCGATTGACGAACGTCAGGCTTGCCCTGCCACGCGCAATGCGTGAAACTGCATGTCATCAGGCGCTTGGGCCAGGGTTCGGACAGAATACCACGAATGAATTTCCTTTCACTGACAGAGACGGGCAGCGCAATTCTGGCGCTGCTGATTGTTGCGAGCATGTTCGTCATGTTCCTGCGCGAGGTTTATCCGGCCGAGGTCGTGGCCATCGGTGGTGTTTCACTGATGCTGGTCACAGGGATCCTGCCCTATCAAAGCGCGCTGGCGGTCCTGTCCAATCCCGCGCCCTGGACGATTGGGGCAATGTTCATCATCATGGGGGCCTTGGTGCGGACCGGGGCCTTGGACGCCTTTACGTCGACCGCGCAAAGGCAGGCGCAGGTCAACCCGCGTATTGCCATCGGATTGCTGATGGGATTTGTCGTGCTGGCCTCGGCTTTTGTGTCGAACACGCCCGTTGTTGTGGTCATGATCCCGGTTTTTGTTCAAATCGCCCGCACGCTGAACGTACCCGCGTCAAAGCTGCTAATTCCACTCAGTTATGCCGCCATTCTTGGCGGGACACTGACACTGATCGGAACGTCCACCAACCTGCTTGTGGATGGTGTGGCCCGCGCGCAGGGGATGAAAGCTTTTTCGATATTCGAGGTCACGCCGCTGGGGATTGCACTGGTGATCTACGGCATGATCTATCTGCGTTTCATCGCCCCCAGATTGTTGCCCGAGCGGGATAGCATGGCCTCGCTGCTCAGCGATCGGTCCAGAATGAAGTTTTTCACCGAAGCGGTCATTCCGCCCGACAGCAACCTGATCGGGCGTGAAGTGACCGGCGTTCAGTTGTTCAAACGCCCCGGCGTGCGTCTGATCGACGTGGTCCGGGGCGATGAATCGCTGCGGCGCAATCTGAAGGGCGTTGAATTGCAGGTCGGTGACCGCGTGGTTCTGCGCACCGAGATGACCGAACTTCTGAGCCTACAGAGCAACAAAGAGCTGAAGCGTGTGGATCAGGTTTCCGCTGTCGAGACCAAGACCGTCGAGGTGCTGATCACACCCGGATGCCGTTTGGTGGGTCGGACCCTTGGAATGATGCGACTTCGGCGCCGGTATGGTGTCTATGTGCTGGCCGTTCACCGACGCAATCAGAATATCGGTCGCCAGTTGGATGATCTGGTGGTTCGGGTAGGGGATACATTACTGCTGGAGGGCGCCCCGGCAGATATCCAGCGCCTTGCCGCGGACATGGACATGGTGGATGTCAGCCAGCCCTCTGCACGCGCCTTCCGTCGCAGTCATGCACCGATTGCAATTGGCGCGCTGGTCGGGATCGTCGTCTTGGCGGCATTGGGTGTCGCGCCGATCCTGCTGTTGTCGATTGTGGCCGTAGCCGTGGTTCTTCTGACCCGTTGCATCGATGCGGACGAGGCGTTTTCGTTTGTCGAAGGTCGCCTGTTGGCGCTGATCTTCGCGATGCTCGCCATCGGTGCGTCACTGGACAGCTCTGGCGCGGTTTCACTGATTGTCGAGGCCGTGGCACCGGGACTAAGCGCTTTGCCGCCCTTCCTGATCATCTGGGCGATCTATCTGCTGACTTCGGTGCTGACCGAACTGGTTTCCAACAATGCGGTCGCAGTTGTGGTCACGCCTATAGCCATCGGGCTGGCCCAGGCCGTCGGAATGGACCCGCGCCCGTTGGTAGTTGCGGTTATGGTGGCGGCTTCGGCATCCTTTGCAACACCGATCGGGTACCAAACCAACATGATGGTCTACGGCCCTGGCGGCTACAGGTTCACCGATTTCATGAAGGTGGGTGTTCCGCTTAACCTGACGGTCGGATTGTTGGCATCCCTTCTTATTCCATTGATCTGGCCTTTGTGATTTCGGCGCAGAATCGCCACTTTGGCGAAGCACATCTTGCAAAGACCCAAGGGCACACGATCTTTTGCGAAGAGGGTTTGCAAAAGGATTTGACCGATGCAGCATTTGGGTCGCGCAATATGGGCGGGTGCAGCAACTTGGGCAGCTTTAAGCAGTGTCGCTATTGCCGGTATTGTTGAAGGGACCGCAACGTACCGAGAGCGCATTGCACTGCCACCGGACGCAACCCTTTATGTTGAGCTTCAGGATATCTCGCTGGCCGATGCCCCCGCTGTCACTCTTGCCGCGCAACGGTATGCGCTGAGCGGGGTGCCCGCGCAGTTCAAATTGACCTATGACGACGCGCTGATCATCGATGCTCATCGCTATGGCGTGCGGGCTTCAGTGATGCAGGGGCAAAACTTGCTGTTCACCACAGATACTGTGTACCCGGTTCTGACGAATGGGGCAGAGAATGCCGCCGATCTGCTGTTGGTTCAGGTCCAGGGGCAGGGGGCGGCAACGCTGGATAACACCCAATGGACCGCCTCGGGCCTGAATGGTGCGCCTATCGAGACCGAAAAACGCCCTGAGCTTGTCTTTGATCAGGATGGCGTCTTTTCAGGCAGCAGCGGCTGCAACCGGTTCAGTGGTCGGGCCGAGATCTCCGGTAATCGTATTGCGTTTCCTGACAACATGGCGGCAACACTCATGGCTTGCCCACCTCCGTTGGACGCGGTCGAGCGGCAATTCCTGCAAGCCTTGCAAAACGTCACGACCTTCGCGATGCAGGGCAACGCTCTGGCTCTGCTGGATGCGCAGGGCCAGCCGGTGATCAAACTGATGCGCAAGTAACCGGGAAAGTGCGTCAGGCGACAGCCCTTGAACGCCCGGCATTGCGACCGGAAAAGATGCAGCCGCCCAGGAATGTACCCTCCAGCGCGTTGTAGCCGTGATAACCGCCGCCGCCGAATCCGGCGACTTCACCAGCAGCGAACAGGCCCGGCACGACATTGCCGTCTGATCCAATCATCTGACTGTCCAGATTGGTCTGCAATCCACCCAGGGATTTGCGTGTCAGGATATGCAGCTTGACGGCAATCAGCGGGCCGTTGGCCGGATCCAGAAACTTATGCGGTTTGGCTGTGCGGATCAGTTTATCTCCGCGATAGTTGCGCGCGGCAAGGATCGCCATCATCTGCGCGTCTTTCGAAAAGGGGTTGTCGACCTGCAAATCCCGGGCTTCGATCTGGGCACGCAGATGAGCCTCGTCTATCGGAGTGTCGCCCAGATGGTTCATGCCGTTGACCAGTTCAGTCAGCGTGTTGGCAACAACAAAATCCTCACCCTTTTCCTTGAACGCCTCAACCGGGGCGGTTGCGCTGGAACCTGACAGAATGCGTTGGCGGATTACCTCTTTCCAGCTACCTGAAGTGAAGTCGGGGTTTTGTTCCGACCCGGACAGCGCAAATTCCTTTTTGATCACCTTCTGGGTCAGAACGAACCAGCTGTATTCATATCCGGTTTTCAGGATCTCACGCAGAGTTCCCAGAGTGTCGAACCCCGGCAGACAGGGCGGTGCCAGGCGGTTGCCCCTGGCATCAAACCACATTGAACTTGGGCCGGGCAGGATACGAATGCCATGGGCGGGCCAGATCGGGTCCCAGTTGCGCACGCCTTCGGTGTAGTGCCACATCCGATCACCATTGATGACATGGCCGCCCGCCTTTTCGCTGATTGCGATCATGCGGCCATCGACGTGAAAGGGTACCCCTGCAACCATATCTTTGGGCGGCTCACCCAAACGGTCCCGGGGCCAGTTTTGACGCACCATGTCAAAATTGCCACCAATACCGCCGGACGTGACAATGATTGATGGGGCATAAACTTCGAACTCGCCAACCTCATCGCGGTTGGTTTTGTTACCGCGCTGGGCGGTGTCATCGGCCAGAATTTCTCCGGAAACACCTTTGGCGGTTCCGTTCTGCATGATGATATGGCTGACTTGGTGGCGGAACTTCATCTGGATCAATCCGGCGCTGACATGGTCGCGGACGCGTCGGATAAATTGTTCCAGAACGCCGGGGCCGGTGCCCCATGTGATATGAAAGCGCGGGACCGAGTTGCCATGCCCCGTCGCATAAGACCCGCCACGTTCGGCCCAGCCAACGACCGGAAACCAGCGCAGGCCCATTTCGTGCAGCCATGGCCGCATTTCGCCAGCGGCAAACTCAATATAGGCTTCGGCCCATTTGCGGGGCCATGCGTCTTCGCCACGGTCAAATTGCGCGCTGCCCATCCAGTCGCGCAGCGCCAATTCGTGGCTGTCGCGTATACCCATGCGGCGCTGTTCGGGTGTGTCGACCATGAACAGGCCTCCAAGGCTCCAGAACGCCTGACCGCCCAAAAAGGTTTCGGGTTCCTGATCGACAATGATCACCTTCTTGCCCCGGTCGCCCAGTTCCGCCGCAGCTGCCAGCCCGGCCAACCCGGAACCGACGATAATCGCATCTGCAGTATTGTTTGTCATGAACACTCCTTTCAGCGGCGGCGGAACAAAGCGGTGAACGGCAGATCCAGGGCAGGCAACATGATGCCACAGACGGCCGAAAGCAGGGTCAGCGAAACAGGGCGGCCGGCAATGGCAACCTAATGATCCGCAATCAACCCCTCGCAAAGTTGCGTCAGATCAGCCTAAGCGAGGCGGAAAGGCGCAGGCAACCACGCCGTTGGGTCACTCGTATCGCTGGACGAAACGGCGCAGGATTTCGCCGGGCTGCGTGACCTTCGCCGAATGGCAGTGGTCGATCAGTTTCTGCGCGTCTTCGGGCGGGAAATAGCCGTGGTTCCTGTAGATGTTGATACGCTGTTCAAAGTCTTTGGCATCGGCTTCCGGATGGAACTGAGTGGCATAGACGTTCCGGCCCCAGCGGATCATCTGGAACGGGCAGGGGTCGGACGCAACAAGGTGAACGCAGCCCTCGGGCAGGGCTTGAACCGCTTCTTTGTGGCCAACAAACGCATCAAAGGTGGCGTCCAACTCTGCGGTCAACGGGTCTTGTTGTCCTTCGGGGGTCAGGCGGCACCTGGATGGTCCCACAGGCTCGCCATACCGGGCTTTGCTCACGTTGCCATCCAAATGCACGGCCAGAATACCAAGGCCATAGCAACACCCCATGAAGGGATGATCCTGCGCGGTAATCTGCGGCATCAAACCCAGGATCGCTCCTTCGATCCGCGCATCCGTCGCGGATTTGGTCGCGGGGTCATCACTGACGCATCCCGGCCCGCCGCCTACGATAATCCCCGCATAATCGGTGACTTTCAGCCCTTCTGGCAGGTCTTCGCAATCCAGACGGATGCGATGCGTGCGTTCGGGTAACAACCCGCTGCGGTTCAGGATCGAGGCATATTCTGCGTCGGAGGCATCCGTTTCCGGGCGCAATTGCAGGATCAAAAAGCGTTTCATGAAAAGCCTTTACCCGTCACAACGGCCAGAAGACAAGGATGGCGGGGACGGAAACCACGATGATCAGAGCCTCCAGCGGCAGGCCCATGCGCCAGTAATCGCCAAAATGATAGCCGCCGGGGCCCAGAACCAGCGTGTTGTTCTTGTGACCGATAGGCGTCAGGAACGCAGCCGAGGCCGCAACGGCCACGGTCATCAGGAACGGGTCGGGCGACACCCCGAGCGTTTGGGCCATCTGGATGCCCACCGGGGCCGCGACGATGGCGGTGGCGGTGTTGTTCAGAACATCCGACAAGGTCATCGTCACGACCATCAGTACGGTCAGGATCGCCCATGCGGGCAGACCATTGGTCAGCTGAATCAGCGCATTGGCAATCAACTCGGTGCCGCCGGATGTTTCCAAAGCGCTGCCCAGTGGGATCATCGAGCCCAGCAGCACAACCACGGGCCATTCGATATGGTTATAAATTTCTGTGATTGGCATGACCTTGGTCAGCACAAAGGCTATGACGACAAGACCCAATGCGACGGGAAGGTAAATCAACCCAACACTGGCCGCGAAGACGGCAACTGCAAATAGACCGATGGCCAACAAGGCCTTGTCATTTGCCGTCACGTTCAACCCGCGTTCGGCCAAAGGCAGACACCCCAGCCAGTCGGTCACATCGGCGCTGCGATCACGGGGGCAAAGCAGCAGCAAGATATCGCCCGGTTCAACCTCGGTCTTGCGAACCTGTTCGGTGATCTGACGACCCTGACGTGAGATGCCCATCAGGACGGTGCTCTGGCGCCAAGCCAACCCGATACCCTGCGCTGTACGGCCGGCTATGCGCGCACTTTCCGGAACAACCACTTCGATCACTTCCAACCCGTCGCCTTCAGCCGTCAGCAGCTCCTGCCGTCGCGTGTCCGAGAAATCCAGTTTCAGCGCAGAACGGAATTCGTCCAGCGCTTCGGGGCGCGCTTCCAGTACCAGCGCGTCGCCATCGTTCAGTGTGGCATGGGTTGACCGGCCATATCGCCGTTTCCCATCCCGGATCAGGCCGATGATAGCCACGTCGGATTTTTCGGCCGTTTCATAAAGTTCGCTGACCCGTTTGCCGATATGGGCAGAGCCCGGCGGGATCGTCAGTTCGGCAATGTATTCGGCCAGAACCTCGGATGTTTCTTGTTGCACGCCGCGATTGGGTATCAATCGCCATCCGATCAGCGCGACAAACGCCAGACCGGCGATCGCTGCTATTCCACCAACAGGGGCGAAGTCGAACATATGAAACGGCTCGCCCAGCGTTTCCTGCCGGATCGAGGCGATGATGATATTCGGCGGGGTGCCGATCAGGGTGACCATGCCCCCCAGAATGGTGGCAAAGCTTAGCGGCATTAGGGAAAGGCCCGGGGGCCGACTTGCTTTTCGCGCGGTCTGAATATCCACGGGCATCAGCAGGGCAAGCGCCGCGACATTGTTCATGAAGGCCGACAGAATCGCACTGATCCCGCCCATCAGGGCGATATGCGCGCCCAGCCCCCGTGACGCATCAACCAGAGTTCGGGTGATCAGAAATACCGCACCTGACCTGACCAAACCGGCAGAGACTACAAGCACCAGCGCGACGATAATGGTCGCTGGGTGGCCAAAGCCCGCAAAGGCATCATCGACCGGCACAACACCCAGCACGACACCGATCATAAGCGCGGCAAAAGCCACAAGGTCGTATCGAAACCGACCCCAAAGCAGCATTCCGAAGACAGTGATGAAAAGCGCGAAAAGAATGATCTGATCTGTCGTCATGCCGTCACCATACAAGGCGGTGAGGTCGTCGCAAGCCGCTCTCTTGATCCTGCCCCCCGCAAACGTCTATATGAGCGCCGAACACGCAAACATGATGACGAGGACGCACTATGGCAGGCCACTCCAAATGGGCCAACATCCAGCACCGCAAGGGGCGTCAGGACGCCGCGCGGTCCAAACTGTTTTCCAAACTGTCGAAAGAGATCACTGTCGCCGCCAAGATGGGCGACCCCGATCCCGACAAGAACCCGCGCCTGCGTCTGGCGGTGAAAGAAGCCAAGTCGAACTCGGTCCCCAAGGACGTGATCGACCGCGCGATCAAGAAATCGCAAGCGGGTGAAGGTGACGATTACGAAGAAATCCGCTACGAGGGCTATGGGCCCAATGGTGTTGCGGTCATTGTCGAAACCATGACCGACAATCGCAACCGGACCGCATCGACCGTGCGTTCGACCTTTTCGAAGAATGGCGGCAACCTGGGCGAGACCGGTTCGGTCGGTTTCATGTTCGAACGCAAAGGCGAGGTTGTTTACCCGGTGACCGCAGGGGATGCAGATTCCATTTTCGAGGCGGCCATCGAAGCGGGCGCGGAAGACGTCGAAAGCTCGGATGACGGTCACATCATATGGTGCGCCGATACCGATCTGAACGATGTCTCCTCTGCATTGGAAACCGCGCTTGGAGAATCAGAATCCACCAAGCTGGTCTGGAAACCGACCACAACGACGGAACTGGGCCTGGAAGACATGCAAAAGCTGATGAAGCTGGTAGATGCTTTGGAAGACGATGACGACGTGCAGCGTGTCACGACCAATTTCGAAGCCACCGACGAGGTCATGGCGCAGCTTTAAGCTGACCCAATACCAACTCATTGAAACCCGGTCGCAACGGCCGGGTTTTTTGTTTTTTGATGGTCTTATTGAATTATTGGCTGAAACAATCGATGCGCTTAGGCTGAAAGTGCGGGAAATACAGAAAACACGAAGACACAGTACGAATGACATCCGAAACTTCCGATCAGACCAAGCGCAACGTGCCCGTCCTGGCCGGGCAAAGTATCCTGTCTCAGGTCGCGTGGACGCTCGGCAGCCCGTCGGTTGTTTTGCCGTTTTTAGCCGTTTCCTTCGAGTTGCCGATGTTTGTAGCAGGGGCACTGGTGTCGGTGCGGATGGTCGGTTGCTTGATTGCCGACTTCTTTCTGGCGCAACCCGTTGCAGCAAGAAGCCGGAAGAAACATGCAATTGCGTTGACCGAAGCGGTCATTGGCGCCTGTCTGGTTCTGGCAATAGCTGCGGCCGCGACCGGGGCTGTCCCATTGATCGCAGTGGTTTTCCTGTCTGTATTTCTTGTGATCGGGCTTGTCAGCGAAGTGCAGACCTTGATGCTTACGGATCTGCTAGGGGACCATGTTCAGGCGCGTTCGCGCATGGTCATGCAATATCTACAGCTTGGTGCAGGGGGGCTATGTGCCATTGGCCTTGCGTTGCTGGTGCATCAGATCACCAAGGATAATCCACCCTTTTCGCGCCATTCAGTCATGATCGGCGTTTCGGTTTTGTTCTTCCTTCTGTCGGGTCTGTTCATGCTGGCGATGACAGAAACCGTGCGTGAGGGTGCGCCGACGACACCGCAGAAGTCCGAAAGGGGCATTTCGATTAAGGCGAATATCAAGGGTATTCTGGGTATGTTCGAATACCAGTGGTTCCGGAGCTATATGATCATGCGTCTGCCCTTGGTTGCTGTGTCGCTGTCCGTTCCGTTCTTCGCGCTCATCGCAGCCGAAGCGCATCACAGCTCGACACAGGGTTTGACCGCGATGATCGTTTCTTCTGCCTCGGGATATCTAGTATCGGGCCCTCTGTGGCAAATCATCAACATGAAATCCCATCGTGCGGTCATGGTGGTCGGGACATTGATGGTCGCCGCAACAGGCAGTGTTCTATTGGTTTTCCACTATTTGGGCATCGACCATCAGGTTCACTTGCATGCAATTGCACTGTTCGTTGTCACCGTTGCTGTGACCGGGACCAGCAGTGCGCGTAAGCTCTATTTTCTGGATGTGGCACCCAAAGAGCAGCGGGTGCGAGGATCGGCAGCGGTCAAGGCGTTCGCGCGTTTAACCGCGGTGTTGTTGTCTGCGGGCCTTGCCGCTGTCGCCCACATGCACGAGGTCGCGATGGCCGTCGCTTTCATCGTCGTCGCCAGTCTGGTGTCCTGTATAAACTGCTACCGCATGATGCAACCAGAACGGAAAAAGGCGGAACAGCCCTCGAATTGAGTTTTTGGCGAGCGTCGCGAAAGCCTCAGAAGAAGGATGAAATCTCTTCCAGGGGTTTCTTGAGTTTTGCCACAGCAGGCACAGTCGCTCCTTCTGACGGGTGTCCCACCGCGATAATCATGGTTGGTTTTTCCGACGCGGGCCGGTCCAGCGCGTCGTTCAGAAACCGCATCGGGTTTGGGGTGTGGGTCAGGGTGCTGAGGCCCGCGTGATGCAGCGCGGCAATCAGAAAGCCGGTGGCAATGTTCACACTTTCCGGGACGTAGTAGTTCTTGTACCGCGTTCCATCCTCGAATTGCCCCCAGCGCTGGGCAAAAACCACGATCAGCCAGGGGGCGATTGTCAGATGTTCTTTGACCGCGTTGGTGCCGATGGGCTCCAGTGCCTTGATCCATTCATCCCCGGCGCCACCTGCGTAGAACCGGCGTTCTTCTTCTTCGGCTTCTTCCCGGATGCGGTGTTTCAGGGCAGGGTCCGAGATGGCTGCAAAATGCCAGGGTTGGTGATTGGCGCCAGACGGCGCGGTACCCGCGGTGCTCAGGCTGGTTTCGATTACCTCACGGGCAACGGGGCGGGGGCTGAAATCCCGTACAGTATGACGCTGACGCATCTTTTCGTAAAATGCCTGCGCCGCGCCCAGCATGTCTGTATCGCTGATGTCGCATCGGTCCGGCAGGGGAATGGGGTCATAGCTAAGAGCGTCACGTGAGAACATCGGTTCCTCCGAAAATGTCGTGTTTGTTTAGTCGCTTTGAGGCGGAAGCAAAATCCGTTCTGAAGCTTTTTTGACAGCCTGGGTCAGTGGTTTGAGTGCGGGCGCGAGAACACGCCCAACCTGCCAGCTCAGCGCGACATCCAACGGCGCATCAGGTACGATGGGGCGCAACAGCCCTTGTTTCAAAGCCTCCTGCACCAGAGCCGCAGGGTTCATACCCCACCCAAGCCCGGCAATCGCCGCGTCCACAAATCCTTGTGAAGAAGGCAGGAAATGAGACGGGGGTGACAGACGTTTGCCAGTGTGTTGAACAATCCAGGCCCTTTGCAGCCCGTCCTTTTGGTTGAAAACCAGGCAGGGTGCCTTGCCCAGCTCTGCCTCGGTCACTTCGTCCCGAAACCAGGTGTTAATGAAATCCGGGCTGGCTGTTGGCAGATACTGCAACACGCCCAATGGGATCGCGTCGCACCCGGTCACTGTCTGACCACCAACGGTGACGGCGGCGCTCACCTCGCCCCGCCGCAGCCAGTCTGCGGAATGATCCTGATCGTCGATCACCAGATCGAAAAGCATGTCAGGCACCTGCGCCATCGCATCAACAAACCAGGTGGCCAGACTGTCTGCCGGTACGGCAATGCGGACGTGGGCGGACCTTGGTTCCTGCTCCAGCGTCAGTTCTCGAACCAGCTGTGCCTCAAGCAGTCCGACATCTTCCGCGTAACGGGCAATGCGCAGCCCGGCGGGCGTTCCGGTGCAAGGAGTGCCCCGATGTATCAGGGTGGCTCCAATCCGATCCTCAAGCGCCCTGATCCGCTGGGATATCGCCGAGGGTGTCACCGCCAGCTCTGCCGCAGCCGCATCAAAGCTGCCATGGCGCAGAATGGCAGACAAAGCGGACAGGTGAAGAGGATCAAGCAGCATTAGCCAGGCTTAACTTGGGATAACATCTTTAATTTGATAGATCGCACCGACGGCCTTAGTCAACGTCTTGCAGTAGTAGGAGATCCCATGCCCACGTCCATAATCGCCGGTTTCGCGCTGGGTTTCAGTCTGATTCTCGCCATCGGGGCACAGAACGCCTTTATTCTGCGACAGGGGCTGCGGCGTGAACATGTGTTCCTTCTGTGCCTGACCTGCTCAATGTCCGACGCGGTTTTGATCGTTGCAGGTGTCACGGGGTTAGGGACCCTGACCCATTCAGCTCCCTGGTTTGAACTTGTAATGCGATATGGCGGGGCCGCTTTTCTGACGTGGTATGGGCTGCGCAGCTTCGGGTCTGCCCTGCGGGGTGGCGCGGTGATGGAAGCGGGCAACGGTCCGCGAACCAGCCTCAAAACCGCGATGCTTACCGCTCTCGCCTTCACCTGGCTGAACCCGCATGTCTATCTGGACACAGTGGTTCTGATCGGCTCTATCTCGGCACAGTATGATAACCGGGTCGGATTTGCCATTGGGGCAGTCACTTCCAGCTTTGTCTTCTTCTTTTCACTTGGATACGGCGCTGGTGTTTTGTCTCCGGTGTTTGCGCGCCAGCGCGCTTGGCAGGTGCTGGACGCAGTGATCGGGGTCGTAATGCTGGGTATCGCACTGAAACTTGTTGTCATGTGAAGGGTTGTTCCCGACAGGGTTTCGGTGTTCAACCTAAGCCATGACATCGTTAGCCGTTTCGTCGCGCCCGCTTGCCGGTATGTTCTGGATGTTTACCGCCGGGCTGTCCTTTGTTGTGATGACCGCTTTGGTCAAATCTCTGGGCACGACGATGAACCCGATCCAGGCCGCATTTCTGCGTTATGCGCTGGGATTGGTGTTTCTGTTACCGGCCTTGCGGTCGATCATGGCGACCCGGCTGACACCCCGCCTGCTGACATTGTTCGGTTTACGCGGTGTCGTACACGCGATTGCTGTCATGCTCTGGTTCTTCGCCATGACACAAATTCCCTTGGCCGAAGTCACTGCCATGAACTACATGACGCCGGTTTATGTCACCTTGGGCGCAGCCCTGTTTCTGGGCGAGAAGCTGGCTTTTCGCAGGGTCGCCGCCATTCTGGTCGCCTTGGTGGGCGTGCTGGTCATCCTGCGCCCCGGGTTTCGCGAGGTCTCACAAGGTCACCTTGCCATGCTCGGAACGGCCCTGATGCTAAGCGGGTCCTATTTACTGGCCAAGCTTCTTGTCCGCGACGTGCCGCCTTCGGTTGTCGTGGCGCACCTGTCCATCTGGGTAACCATCGCCTTGATCCCCTTTGCGGTTGCCGTCTGGACCCGGCCCAGTATGCAAGAACTCGGGGTTCTGTTTCTGGTGGCCAGCTTTGCGACCGCAGGGCATTATTTCATGACATTGGCGTTGCAGGCCGCGCCTGTGGCCGTCACACAACCCGTCACATTCCTGCAGTTGATCTGGGCCACGCTTGTGGGTGCTGCGATCTTCCACGAAAGCGTTGACCTTTGGGTTGTGGCTGGCGGAACCCTGATACTGGGCGCTGTAAGCTTCATCTCATGGCGCGAGTTCATGTTGAACCGTCGGGACTTGACGCCTCCCAGTATTGCGCCGAAGCTATGAAGTGACATCTCTGCGCTTACATTGATTGACGAGTCAATAAAAACATCCTAGCTTGGTCGCATGACACCTGTATGGGGAAAGCGATGCCAAAAGTTGGAATGGAGCCGATCCGCAAGGACGCGATTGTTCGAGCGACGATTGCTGAACTGGGTGTCAAGAAATCCCTGGATGTAACCGTAAGCCAGATTGCCAAACGCGCAGGCATGTCCAGCGCATTGGCACACCATTATTTTGGCGGAAAGGATCAGATATTTCTGGCCGCAATGCGTCAGATCCTCGCCGACTTCAGCGACGAAGCCAGGGCCCAGTTGAAAGCGGCCAAACCGGGCAACCGGGCAGAGGCGATTATCCACGCCTGTTTTGCCCCTTCGTGTTTCACACCTGACGTGACTGCCGCCTGGATGACCTTTTATGTGTTGGCGCAGACCAACAATGACGCGCTGCGTTTGTGGCAGATCTATCAGGCGCGCATCAGGTCGAATTTGATCCATGCCCTGCGCCCCAGGATGCAGGATCCGGTCGAAGCTGCTGAAAACATGATTGCTTTGATTGATGGGCTCTATATTCGCGCAGCGCTCAGCGCCCCGGAAGAACCGCAACTGGCCGTGAACCACGCAATGCGCGTGCTCGATACTCTGCTCGAGGCTGAAAAATGACAAAACCAAACATTCTGATCCTGATGGTGGATCAGCTGAACGGAACCCTCTTTCCCGACGGTCCCGCTGACTGGCTTCACGCTCCGAACCTGAAGAAACTGGCGGAACGGTCGACCCGTTTTGCCAACGCTTATACTGCGTCGCCGCTTTGTGCGCCGGGGCGGGCCAGCTTCATGTCCGGTCAATTGCCCTCACGCACCGGCGTCTACGACAACGCGGCTGAGTTCCGCAGCGATATCCCAACTTACGCACACCATTTGCGCAGGGCCGGGTATTACACCTGTCTGTCAGGCAAAATGCACTTTGTCGGCCCGGACCAGATGCACGGGTTTGAGGATCGCCTGACAACTGATATCTACCCGGCCGATTTTGGCTGGACACCGGATTACCGCAAACCGGGCGAGCGGATCGACTGGTGGTATCACAACATGGGATCGGTGACCGGCGCGGGTGTTGCCGAGATTTCCAACCAGATGGAGTATGATGACGAGGTCGCCTATAACGCAAAGGCCAAACTCTATGACCTTGCGCGCGGCAAGGATGACCGCCCATGGTGCGTGACGGTCAGCTTCACCCATCCGCATGATCCCTATGTCGCCCGTCGCAAATACTGGGACCTCTATGAAGATTGCGCGCACCTGCTGCCCGAAATCGCTGATATCGGCTATGAAAACCAGGATTCTCACGCCAAGCGGATCTTCGATGCCAATGACTGGCGCAGCTTCGACATCACCGAGGAAGACATTCGCAAGTCCCGCCGTGCCTATTTCGCCAACATCACATATCTCGATGACAAGATCGGTGAAATCCTCGAAGTGCTGGAAACGACACGGCAAGAGGCGATCATCCTGTTCGTCTCGGATCACGGTGACATGCTGGGTGAACGTGGCCTCTGGTTCAAAATGAACTTCTACGAAGGCTCGGCGCGCGTACCTTTGATGATATCGTCCCCGGATTTGCCTGCGGGGCGGATCGATACGCCGGTTTCCACCATCGACGTGACACCCACGCTCGGGGCTCTGGCAGGCGTTGACATGGACGAAATCGCACCATGGACGGACGGCGAAAACCTGGTGCCATTGGCGCAAGGTGGCACGCGAACCGCGCCTGTGGCCATGGAATACGCGGCTGAGGCATCTTACGCGCCGCTGGTGTCGCTGCGCTATGGCAAGTGGAAATACAATCGATGCGCGCTGGACCCGGATCAACTGTTTGATCTTGAGGCAGACCCGCATGAGCTGACCAATCTGGCAGACAGTCCCGAACATGCGGGCACGCTGCAAACCCTGCGGGCAAAGTCCGAGGCCCGCTGGGATTTGGAGCGCTTCGACGCGGATGTCCGCGCCAGTCAGGCGCGACGCTGGGTCGTGTACGAGGCACTGCGGCAGGGCGGATATTACCCATGGGATTATCAGCCGTTGCAAAAAGCGTCCGAACGCTACATGCGCAATCATATGGATCTGAACATCGTCGAGGAAAACGCCCGGTTCCCACGCGGCGAGTAATCTCTTCGTCTTTTTGAAAATACTCCCGCCGGAGGCGTTTTTCCCGGCGGGCGGGGAGTTGTGAATATGGAAGCAGATTTTGTCATCGTTGGCGCAGGGTCCGCAGGCTGCGCAATGGCATATCGTCTGAGCGAAGGTGGGGCCTCGGTTCTGGTGATCGAGCACGGTGGTACCGACTTGGGGCCGTTTATCCAGATGCCCGCCGCGCTCAGCTATCCGATGAACATGTCGCGCTATGACTGGGGATATCAGTCCGAGCCCGAACCGCATCTGAACAACCGCCGTCTGGCCTGCCCGCGCGGCAAGGTGATCGGCGGGTCATCGTCGATCAACGGCATGGTTTATGTACGCGGTCACGCACGCGATTTCGACACTTGGGCCGAGATGGGGGCCGACGGCTGGTCCTATGCGGATGTGCTGCCCTATTACAAACGCATGGAGACATGGCATGACGGTGGTCATGGCGGCGATCCGGCCTGGCGCGGAACCAACGGCCCGTTGCACGTATCGCGCGGCCCACGTGCGAACCCACTGTTTCAGGCCTTTGTCGATGCGGGTCAGCAGGCGGGATACGAGGTCACCGGCGACTATAACGGCGAAAAGCAGGAAGGCTTTGGCCCGATGGAGCAGACCGTCTGGAAAGGGCGGCGCTGGTCAGCGGCGAATGCATATCTGAAGCCAGCGCTAAAACGCGACAATTGCGATATCGTGCGGGGACTTGCGTCTCGGGTTGTCATGGAAAACGGTCGCGCCACTGGCGTGGAATTGATCCGTGGCGGCAAGAAAGAGATCATCAAGGCCCGGCGCGAGGTCATTCTGGCTGCGTCCTCGATCAACTCGCCCAAGCTGCTGATGCTGTCCGGTATCGGACCGGGCGCGCATCTGGCAGAACATGGGATCGACGTTGTTGCAGATCGTCCGGGGGTGGGTGCGAACCTTCAGGACCATCTGGAGCTGTATATTCAGCAGGCCTCGCTGCAACCCATTACGCTTTACAAACACTGGAACCTGTTCAGCAAGGGCCTGATCGGGGCGCAGTGGCTGTTTACAAAAAAGGGGCTGGGGGCGTCGAACCAATTCGAGAGCGCAGCCTTTATCCGGTCGAAACCGGGGGTGGAATACCCTGACATCCAGTATCACTTCCTGCCAATTGCGGTCCGCTATGATGGGCAGGCTGCGGCTGAAGGGCACGGATTCCAGGCGCATGTCGGCCCGATGCGCTCGCCCTCGCGGGGTGCAGTCACGCTGCGGTCGGACAGGGCTGAAGACGCACCGGTGATAAAGTTCAACTACATGAGCCACGAAGAGGATTGGGAGGATTTCCGCACCTGTATCCGACTGACCCGTGAAATCTTTGGGCAGGATGCGTTCAAACCTTACGCCGGTAAGGAAATTCAACCAGGTGCCTCTGTGCAAACGGATGAAGAGCTGAACGCCTTTATCGCGGAACATGCCGAAAGCGCCTATCACCCCTGCGGCACCTGCCGGATGGGGCGTGCGGATGACAAAGGTGCGGTGGTCGATCCCGAGGGTCGCGTCATCGGTGTGGACGGGCTGCGCGTCGCGGACAGTTCGATTTTCCCGCAGATCACCAACGGCAATCTCAACGCGCCCTCGATCATGGTGGGCGAGAAAGTATCGGATTCCCTGCTGGGCAAAGACCCGTTGCCCAAGGCCAATGACCGCCCGTGGATTCACCCGGGCTGGGCAACCGCGCAGCGTTAATCCTTCTGAACTGCCCCCGGTTGAATGCGTAAATTTTCGGCGCTTGCCGGGGGTATATTAGCAAAAAGTTCAGTGTTCTTGTCCAGATAAGCCTGAGCCACGTTTCAGAACAACTTGCCCTCTGCACGGCAGGATGGCGCGTGGTGTTGTATTGAAACTCGCGGGATTATTGCGGGTAGTTGATCCCGGTCAAAGCGAAAGCCCGGTCACGCTTCTATCACTGATTTGCAACGACATATGAAGGAGCGAACAGAAATGTCTCACACCCCGCATGAACTGGCCGAAGAGTTTCCGGACAAAGTTGAACTGATGAGCCAGCTCAAGCAAACGGATGCGCATTTTGCGCGGCTGGCCGATGAATATCATGAGGTCAACCGCGAAGTTCACCGCGCCGAAACCAATGTCGAGCCCATGGAAGAACTGGCTGAGGTTGACCTGCGCAAAAAGCGCGCGGCGCTGAAGGATGAGATTTGGGCGATCCTGTCCAAGGCTTAAACATAGTGACGGGGGCTCTGCCCCCGTCGTGACCAGAGACGCTACACCGGTGGGATAATAAATCAGACTAAGATCAAGTCACTTCATAGGGCAGGGTGCCGCGAATATGGGTGTCGATGCTCAGACGGCGTTCCAGCGGCGGGACCGAACGCTGGTGGCAGGTTTGCCGCTCGCAGATGCGGCAGGAAATACCGATAGGCTCGTAGGCGCTGGCATTGTTGATGTCGAGGTTATCAGCATAAACAAGAGCCGGGGCATGACGGACCTCGCATCCCAGCGCTATGGCGTATCGTCTGACCGGTGCGCCAAACGAGCCCCCAGATTTTGAGACATCCCGCGCCAGCGAAATATAGCGAACACCATCAGGCGTTTCCGCCAGTTGCCGCAGGAAATGCCCGGGCGTTTCAAAGGCCCGATGCACGTTCCAAAGCGGGCAGGCCCCACCAAAGCGCGCAAATTGCAGGCGTGTGGCCGAGTGCCGCTTGGTGATCGTACCGGCCTGATCAACCCGGACGAAGAAGAACGGGATACCCTTGGCGCCGGGACGCTGTAGTGTCGACAGCCGATGTGCAACCTGCTCGACCGACGCCCCGAAACGGTTGCTGAGCAGCTCCAGATCGTGACGCTCTTCCTGAGCGGCGGTCAAAAACGCGGTATAAGGCATCAGAGAGGCACCAGCGAAATAGTTGGCAAGTCCGATCTTGGCGATGGCGCGGGCTTCGTCGCTTTGGAATTTGGCGAAATCCAGCGTCGCCTCCAGCAACTGGTCCTGACTGATCAGCGCAACCTGCAACAGAAGTTGGAACACTTGCGTCTGCGGCGCAGCACGGGAGGACAGGCGCAAAATTTTGCTGTCGACATCATAAACGCGCAAGGGGCCCGTATCTGAAAAAACCACCTGAATTCCACGCTCTGAAAGGCTGCTCAGGGCGGCTTGCCGGATACCGCCGGGGCCGTCGGCGCGGTTGGCAAACAGTTCCGCAGCCCTGTCCACGGCGTCGATGTAGTTGTCGCAGTAGTGGAAGAAATCGCGCACTTCTTCCCACGGGCTGGCCTGAATGCGCGCATCTTCGCGTCCCAAAGCCTCGTCCAGCGAGGCTAGGCGTTCATGTGTCTGCCGATAGGTTTTATGCAATTCGATAAACGCCCGCGCCAGAGCCGGGGCGTTGGAAGCTGTCAGGCGCAGATCGGCCAGTGGGGGCTGAATGTCCGAAAAAACAGGATCGGCCAGCGCCTCGCGCATGTCTGAAACAAGACGTTCGCTGTCGCCGGTGCTGAGTTCGGTAACATCCATTCCGAATTCCTGCGCCAGAGCCAGCACAACCGTGGTCGAGATCGGCCGGTTGTTGTTCTCCATCTGGTTCAGGTAGGGCAGTGAAACGCCCAGTTTGGCGGCAAATTCGCGCTGCGTCAGAGTCAGGCGCGTACGCATTTCGCGCAGTTTCGCGCCCGCATAGAGCTTTTGGGTGGCCATAGGGTGCCTTTGCAAGTTTTCCAATTGCCGAGGATAACTTTGCAAAATAATTGGAGCAAGCGGTTACAGCCCCAATTGCCGTTCTCTTCGTACGACAGTTGAAATTGCGACGATCGCCAGAACGGCTGTTGCCAGCATCAGCCAAAGCAGCGGCATCGCGCCGGTTTCACGCGTCAGCAAGGCACCTGCCAGCGCGCTCAGCCCGGCGCCGCCGCCTAACATGATGGCGCCACTCAGGCCCGAGGCGGTTGCAGCCAGGTGAGGGCGCACTGATAGCGCGCCCGAGGTTGCGTTGGGGATGACCATGCCATTGCCGACGCCCACAAATGTCATGAACCCAAAGAAACTAAGTGCGGTTCCGCGGTCCGCTAAAAACAGCAATGCCGATACAGCGACGCCAAACGCATTGAACAGGCTTCCCCACAGCACCATGCGGTTCACGCCGAACCGTACTGAAAACCGCCCACTCATAAAGTTACCTACAAAATACCCAACCGCAGGTGCGCCAAAATAAATGCCAACCTGTGCCGCGCTCAAGCCGAACAGTTCTGTGCCAATGAACGGTGCGCCGCCGAGGTAGGCGAAAAACGAACCCGAAGAGAAGGCGCAAGCCAGTGAGTACCCCCAGAACCGTGGCGAGGTTAGAAGTTCGGGGTATTCCTTGAATTGCTGGACAAGCGTTTTACCGCTTTTTGCTGATGTTTCCCCAAAGTCCGAATAGGTCAGTGCCAAAGTCAGCAGACCTACGGCAAAGGGCAGCCAGAAATTCGCTTTCCAACCAAAACTCACTTCCAGCAAGCCGCCGATGGCAGGGCCAATCATTGGAACCACGGCCATGCCCATCGTCACATAACCGATCATCGAAGCAGCTTGATCCTGATCGTACATATCCCGCACCGCAGCGCGGCTGAGAACCATACCGACGACCACAACCGCCTGACACATCCTGAACGCCAGAAAAACCGTAGCATTGGGGGCAAAGATGCATCCCAGGGTTGCCATCAGGAACAGGCCTAGGCCCCAAAGCAAAACCGGTCGTCTACCTGCCTGATCCGCTATTGGACCTATGAGAATTTGCAGAATGGCATTGATCAGCAGATAAAGCGCAATCGACAGCTGCATGACCTTGTAATCGGTTTCGAAATACTCGGCCATGTTTGGCAGGCTGGGCAGAAACAGGTTCATGCTCAGGGCGGACAGGCCCGAGAGTAAAACAAGCGTCGCCAATGTGGGTGGTGTCCGGTGGACCGCGTCAGAGCTGAACTGCATGGTTCACATGTATAGCCGTGGATTTTCGGATTGCCAGTCATTCGCAGAATTACTCGTGAAAATTCGCAGTTTTGCAGTTATCCAAATTACTGTTGCTGAAATTTTGCAAATTTGCCGAAAATAGCTTTGGATGAGCGGCCCAAGCAGGTAGGGTCCCGGCAAATTAATAAGGGGATAGTCGTCATGAAAGACATTCTTTCCGAATTGGAAGCCCGTCGTGATAACGCACGTCTGGGGGGTGGGCAGAAACGGATCGATGCCCAGCACGCACGCGGCAAGCTGACCGCGCGTGAACGGATCGAACTGCTGCTGGACGAGGGCAGCTTTGAAGAGTTTGACATGTTCGTCAGCCACCGCTGCACCGATTTCGGGATGGAAAAACAAAAGCCTGCGGGTGACGGTGTCGTCACCGGCTGGGGCACGATCAACGGGCGCATGGTTTATGTATTCAGCCAGGATTTTACCGTCTTTGGCGGATCGCTGTCAGAAACCCATGCTCAGAAGATCTGCAAGATTATGGACATGGCGGTGCAGAACGGTGCGCCAGTGATTGGCATCAACGATTCGGGCGGCGCGCGCATTCAGGAAGGTGTGGCTTCGCTGGCAGGTTATGCCGAAGTGTTCCAGCGCAACATTATGGCTTCGGGCGTGGTGCCGCAGATCAGTGTAATCATGGGCCCCTGTGCCGGTGGTGCAGTGTATAGCCCGGCGATGACCGACTTTATCTTCATGGTCAAAGACACCTCTTACATGTTCGTGACTGGCCCGGATGTGGTGAAGACCGTAACTAACGAAGTGGTGACTGCCGAGGAACTGGGCGGGGCTTCGACCCATACCAAGAAATCCTCGGTCGCTGATGGCGCGTTCGAAAACGACGTCGAAGCTTTGGCCGAGGTGCGGCGCCTGGTGGACTTCCTGCCCCTCAACAACCGCGAAAAGCCGCCCGTGCGCCCGTTCTTTGACGAACCCGGCCGGATCGAGGCTTCGCTGGACACTCTTATCCCAGAGAATCCGAACACCCCCTACGACATGAAGGAACTCATCGCCAAAGTAGCGGATGAAGGCGATTTCTATGAAATTCAGGAAGATTTTGCCAAGAACATCATTACCGGGTTCATCCGGTTGGAAGGTCAGACCGTTGGCGTCGTCGCAAATCAGCCGATGGTGCTGGCCGGGTGTCTGGATATCGACTCGTCACGTAAGGCTGCGCGCTTTGTACGCTTCTGTGACTGTTTCGAAATCCCGATCCTGACACTGGTCGACGTTCCTGGCTTCCTTCCGGGAACAAGCCAGGAATATGGCGGTGTCATTAAGCATGGGGCCAAGTTGCTCTTTGCTTATGGTGAGGCGACCGTTCCGAAGGTTACGGTGATTACCCGAAAGGCTTATGGCGGTGCTTATGACGTTATGGCCTCCAAGCATTTGCGCGGTGATTTCAACTATGCCTGGCCCACCGCCGAAATCGCGGTCATGGGGGCCAAAGGGGCGACCGAGATCATTCATCGCGCCGATCTGGACAATGCGGACAAGATTGCGTCTCGCACTAAGGATTACGAAGACCGATTTGCAAATCCCTTCGTGGCAGCCGAGCGCGGCTTCATCGATGAGGTGATCATGCCGCATTCGACCCGCCGACGTGTGTCCCGGGCATTTGCCAGCTTGCGCGGCAAACAACTGAAAAACCCGTGGAAAAAGCACGACAATATCCCGCTGTGATCCTTCTGGGGGCGGGGTGATCTGCCCCGCTCAATCTTTGACCGTCACAGCGGCTCCGAGGCTAATACTCCCTCAAATTGAGGCGGAATTGACAAAAACCGGCAAATAGTAGAATGATCCGACCCGTCAGACATAGAACCGCGCAGACCAATCGTACTGCGCGCGCGACCCCGGAAGGAGGAGCTCGCCGCTGGTGGGTCCGGGGCCGCGCCATTTGTCTGATTGCTCTCACCTTCAGCCATCCAGCTTTTGCGGACACCGATACGTTGCTGCCGGTGCCGTCGGGCCAGCCAGTGCAACTGAGCGATGTCCTGCTGGACAACAATCCTGGCGAGCTTTGGCTGCGCTTTCGCTTCATCGCGCCCAGAATAGGCGCGTCAGTGGGGCGGATCGGGTATGATGTGGCGTCGAAGGATATGGAGCACCTGTGCCAGATTCTGGCCGTTCCATATGTCGCGCAGCATGAATTGCAGCCGGCGCGGGTCGTGATCTCTTTGTCCGATCGCCCGGTTGAGTTTGGTGATGCCGCCCCTGATGCGACCCAGTTTTTTGAGGCCTACCGGCTGGAGCAGTCCCAGTGTATCTGGGAGGGGCTTTGACCATGAACGCAGGAATCCATGAGTACAAAGCATCTCAGACCAACTGTGCGGCTTTGGAGGTGCGCATCATGACCCCATCCCTTTTCGGGCTCGAATTGCTTTTGTCTGCAAGTATGACACAAGGGGGCCTTTCATGCTGAAGCATCGTGGTTTTCCCGGTCGCCTTTCAGGCACAGACTTTCAGTTCACCATTCGTCGCGCCAACCCAAAGGGCGTTACACCGTTAACGCGGCGGGAGCGGTTTCGGGATCGTAAACCTGCGGACAAGCGCGCTGATATTGCGTTCATGGAAGCCCTTTGGACCCATTTCGGTGACCAGCCGTTCGAACGGGGCAATCTGGATGCCGGGCGTTTGAGCTGGCTGTTCGGGCGCGAAGTCATTCCGGCAGAAGACCCCTTTGATCCGGCCAGCTATGATGCCTTGCTTGTCATCGACGTAGACGCTGCGCGCGCATCCTTCCCGGACATCATCGACGGGATGGACTGATTGTGATATTCGCAGCCGTACATAAGCCAATCACTGCCGGTTTCGGGAAGATCCTGCCCGAAACCGGGCAGGATTTGTGTGTGGTCTCAGAAGTTCAACTGCGCCGCAAGCTGAACACGGCTGCCATCAAAGGTTCTGCCGGTGGGCGCGTCGTTCCGCTCGCCATAGATGTACTCGGCGCTGAGCGTCAGACTGTCTGTCGCCTTGTAGAACGCGTTGACATGGATCGTTTCCAGCTCGGTGAAGGACAGGGTGCCGGTCGAGGTCGGCAGATCATAGCTCTCGCGACCATAGGAAATGCCAACGTTCAACTTCGGGCTGAGGTCCTGCCTGAATTCCACGGTATAGCCATCCACATCGTTGGCCTGTCCTCCGACAATGGCATCGCCGAGACCGATCAGGTATGGCCCAAGCGCCTCACCAGTGACGTAGTTGACCTGGAACAATCCACCTTGCCAGGGGCGAATGCCGCCCGACAACGTAAAGCCCGTCTGATCCACTTCGACATTGCCGGAATTGGCTTTGCCGTACAAAACGGCTCCACGGGCAATATATGTGCCGTCGTTATACTCCGCCGAGGCCGTCAGGACGGGATCATCGGAATTCGACCCGCTCACGTTCTCTTCGATCGAGACCGCAAACTGTGCATTGCTGCCAAGCTGCCCAGTGTATCTCAACTGCGGGACACGGGCGAATGCGATACCCACCGGGCCGTTGAATTCGACGGTGGTCGGGTAGGTGTCCAATGGTTGGAAGTTTGTCCAATACTGACCGATCAGGAACTGGTCGCCAATGGTGATGTTGGCATGGCGTATGCGCAATTCAGCCGTGCCACCGGAACCGAACAGGTCAAGCTCAAGCTGTCCGCCAATGTCACCGATCCCGCTTGGGGTGGTGGTACGCAGTCCGATCCGAGATTGGCGAACGGTTGCCCCGAAGGTGCCGTCGGTCGCGGCCGAGGGTTCGCCGATAACATTCACGAACGCTGTATCCCCCTGATCGTAGTCGAAGTCATAAAAGAAATCGGCCTTCACGTATCCGTAAATGTCCAGAACGGTGTTGCCGATGCGGAAATCTCCGTTGGCGGGGCTGCTTTTGCCGGCTTCCAGCGCCTCGATCCGTGCGCGCAAAGCGTCGAGTTCAGCCTGGGTCTGGGCGTCCTGAGCGAAAGCAAACGTGCCAGTCACACTGAGCGCAGAGGCAGCGAGCAGGAGTGCCTTTTTTCTAGTCATAGTCATGTGGGTGTTCCTTTGAGTGCGAGTGTGCCCAAGGACCGTTTCACGCAGCAGAAATCTTTGGAAATCACGAGAAAGAGAATAGAACCGTCTGATTTCTCAAGAAAATGTGCCTTTTTCGGCTTCTTGAATCACGGCGTCTTGAACCTGTCATCTAACGCACTGCTGCGAGGGAATTCCTTCGCCTGTGCAGTAGCGGCGATTCGTGATGTTGCAGTCGCAGAAAACATCGGAAGCGGCCCCTTTCGTCACGAAACTGTGACGGTGAACGGGTCTATCGCGCTGGTAATTCCCATGAATGCTGTCGGCACGAAGTTGCGCGCCATGTTGCGGCTTGGGCAGAAACCAGCCGAGTTGCCCTTGGGAAACAATACTGTGTTTGCCCAACGGATTGTGCCGTGCAATCTGAATGGGCCGTGCGGCTCTACTTTGCCTGCGCCGCACATGCACCTACTATTCCGTACCCCTTCCTTGCGCGGGCAGGCTTGTGTTCCCCACATAGACCTGTCCGCGTTTTTCTTTGTGGGCCGCGCAGCCAAAAAGTGGCGAAATCCCGCACAAAACCTGCCTGCAACCCCATTGATATTGAATAACAAGCCGCATTTCGCGCATCTGGCCCTAAACGAACCAAGAAACCTAAAAGGGCAGACACAATGCGATTCTCGAAACTCATCCTTGTTGCGGCGACCTGTGCTGGTCTGGCCGCGTGCGGTGACACCACGGGCGAACAGGCAATCCTCGGCGGCGGTGCCGGGGCTGTGGGGGCCGCGGTCCTCAATGCCGACCCGCTGTTTGGCGCGGCTGTCGGCGCAGCGGGCAACGTGCTGTACTGCAAGACGCAGAACACCTGTAACTAACGCAAATCTTTCGGGGCGCCTGGCGCCTCAGCCATCATCGCGCATCACGCCGTCGTGGGGATCGTTCCCTGCGGCGGCGTTTTGCGTTTCCGGAACACCAAGCCAAAGGACGTTTCATGTTCAATAAGATCCTGATCGCCAATCGGGGCGAGATCGCCTGCCGGGTCATCAAGACCGCCCGCAAGATGGGTATCGGCACCGTTGCCATTTATTCGGACGCGGACAAGAACGCGTTGCATGTGTCGATGGCCGACCAAGCCGTGCATATCGGTCCGCCCCCGGCGAACCAGTCCTACATTGTGATCGACAAGGTCATGGATGCCATCCGCAAAAGCGGCGCGCAGGCGGTTCATCCCGGCTATGGCTTCCTGTCGGAAAATTCGAAGTTCGCCGAGGCGCTCGAGGCCGAAGGTGTCGCCTTTGTCGGTCCCCCTGTTGGTGCAATCGAAAGCATGGGCGACAAGATCACTTCGAAGAAGATCGCACAGGAGGCCGGAGTTTCGACGGTTCCGGGTTACATGGGGCTGATCGAGGACGCGGACGAGGCGGTCAAGATCTCGAACGAAATCGGTTATCCGGTCATGATCAAGGCCAGCGCCGGTGGCGGTGGTAAGGGCATGCGCATCGCGTGGAGCGATGAAGAGGCGCGCGAAGGCTTTCAGTCGTCCAAGAACGAAGCCGCAAACTCGTTCGGAGATGACCGGATCTTCATCGAAAAATTCGTAACTCAGCCGCGCCATATCGAAATTCAGGTTCTGTGCGACAGTCACGGAAATGGCATTTACCTGGGTGAGCGTGAATGCTCGATCCAGCGCCGGAATCAGAAAGTGGTGGAAGAGGCGCCGTCACCCTTCCTTGATCCCGAAACCCGCAAGGCGATGGGTGAACAGGCTGTCGCTCTGGCCAAGGCCGTGAACTACGCAAGTGCAGGTACGGTCGAGTTCATCGTGGACGGAGACAAGAACTTCTACTTCCTCGAAATGAACACGCGCCTGCAGGTGGAACACCCTGTTACGGAACTGATCACCGGCGTCGATCTGGTCGAGCAGATGATCCGTGTCGCAGCGGGTGAAAAGCTTTCGATAACGCAGGATGACGTGACCCTGACCGGCTGGGCGATTGAAAACCGTCTGTATGCGGAAGACCCGTATCGCAACTTCCTGCCGTCGATCGGTCGTCTGACCCGGTATCGCCCGCCGCAGGAAACCGCGGCTGGTCCGTTGCTGGTCAACGGCAAATGGCAGGGTGAAGCACCAGAAGGCGAAACCGCCGTGCGCAACGATACCGGCGTCTACGAAGGCGGCGAGATCAGCATGTATTACGACCCGATGATCGCCAAACTCTGCACCTGGGCGCCGTCCCGCGAAAAAGCTATCGAGGCGATGCGCGTGGCGCTGGACAGTTTCGAAGTGGAAGGCATCGGTCACAACCTGCCGTTCCTGTCGGCAGTGATGGATCACCCAAAGTTTGTCAGCGGTGACATGACAACGGCCTTTATCGCTGAAGAATACCCAGACGGGTTCGAGGGCGTCACGCTACCCGAAGCTGATCTGCGCCGGATTGCTGCTTCCTGCGCGGCCATGCACCGCGTCGCCGAAATCCGGCGCACTCGCGTGTCGGGGCGGATGGACAATCACGAACGCAAAGTAGGCAAGCGCTGGGTTGTGACATTGCAGGGGCAGGAGTTCGCCGTGCAGGTCAATGCCGACAAAGAGGGGTCAACGGTCAAGTTTGAGGACGGACCGTCCTTGCGTGTCGCCTCGGACTGGACGCCGGGCGATCAGCTGGCGGTTCTGGACGTGGATGGCAGCCCGCTGGTTCTGAAAATCGGCAAGGTCTCGGGCGGGTTCCGTGTTCGCAACCGGGGCGCTGACATGAAAGTGCATGTGCGCCGCCCACGGCAGGCGGAACTGGCCAAACTGATGCCGGAAAAACTGCCGCCTGATACCTCGAAGTTGCTGCTCTGCCCAATGCCGGGCCTAGTCGTGAAGGTCGATGTCGAAGTGGGGCAGGAAGTGCAGGAAGGTCAGGCGCTTTGCACGATTGAGGCGATGAAGATGGAAAACATCCTGCGTGCAGAAAAGAGGGGCGTGGTGGCCAAAGTCAATGCAGGCCCCGGTGACAGCCTTGCTGTGGACGACGTAATCATCGAGTTCGAGTGACCATGTTGGCGCTTTCGATATACATTCCAACGTTCTCGGCGCATCGCGCCGGGGCCATTGGGTGTGGCGAAAGCGTTCAGCCCCCTTCGCGCCGGTCGCGGATCTCGCGTTCGCGCAGGGGGGTCTTGTCGATAGACCTGCCAATCTCACGCACGCTCCACGGGCTGGGTTTGCGCAATTTGACCACACCGTCCTTGTCGACGAACACCATCTGGAAACCACGCGGCCGCAGCTTGGTCCGGATCGGGGACCGGGCAGACGGGTCCGTGTCTGTTAGCACGATGACATCGCGGTCGCGCATGGTTGCTTCTTCTGCGACAAGCATATCGATCTGCTGCTGGAATCGCGGATCGGCAGGCGTGTCAGCAAAAACCACGATGGGGCGTTTGACCCACAAGAACTCGCTGAGTTCACTTTCACCCACCGGGCGGACAAAACTGTCATCAGACGGCGCGGTTCCGTCTGCCGCCAGGGTAGCTAGAGGGATTAGTGCCGAGAAAACAAAGGCAAGCGTGCGTGTCATGTGGCCTCCTGATCTTTCGAATATAGCCCCTGTGCCCGCGATTGCGACCGGCGATTTGCGCCGGGTGACCACATTTTCGCGCTTGCGCCTGAATGAACAGGCCAAGTGCAGGACTTTGGCGCGGACGCTTTCAGCGACCGCCATCCGTATTGACGAGAGGAAATCGAAATGACCGACACGAAGGACTGGAAAGCGCTTGCCGAGAAAGAGCTGCGCGGACGTCCGTTGGACGACCTGACCAAGGAAACGCTGGAAGGTATCGCGGTCAAACCGCTTTACACCCAGGAAGACACCGCCGATCTGCCTCATATGGGGTCTTTGCCGGGATTTGGACCGTTTACCCGTGGTGTCAAGGCCACGATGTATGCCGGGCGTCCGTGGACGATCCGCCAATATGCGGGTTTCTCAACCGCCGAGGAGTCGAACGCGTTTTACCGACGCAACTTGGCAGCAGGCCAGCAAGGCGTTTCGGTTGCCTTCGATCTGGCGACACATCGCGGCTATGACAGTGATCACCCACGCGTTGTTGGCGATGTCGGTAAGGCAGGCGTTGCGATCGACAGTGTCGAGGATATGAAAATCCTGTTTGACGGCATCCCGCTGGACAAGGTCTCGGTCTCGATGACCATGAATGGCGCGGTTGTTCCGATCCTGGCAAGTTTCATTGTTGCGGGTGAAGAACAGGGTCACGACAAGTCTGTCCTTTCCGGCACCATTCAGAACGACATTCTGAAAGAATTCATGGTGCGCAACACTTATATCTACCCGCCTGAACCGTCGATGAAGATCATCTCGGACATCATCGAATACACGTCGAATGAGATGCCCAAGTTCAACTCGATCTCGATCTCGGGCTATCACATGCAAGAGGCCGGGGCGAACCTTGTTCAGGAACTGGCCTATACGCTGGCCGATGGGCGCGAATACGTCCGTGCCGCGACTGAGGCCGGAATGGACGTGGACAAGTTCGCGGGCCGTTTATCGTTCTTCTTCGCCATCGGCATGAATTTCTTCATGGAGATCGCCAAACTGCGCGCCGCACGCACGCTCTGGCACCGGGTAATGACCGAGTTTGGGGCAAAGTCCGAACGTTCAAAGATGCTACGCACCCATTGCCAAACTTCCGGCGTTTCGCTTCAGGAACAAGACCCTTACAACAACGTCATCCGTACCGCCTATGAAGCGATGAGCGCAGTTCTGGGTGGCACCCAGTCGCTTCATACAAATGCTCTGGACGAGGCAATTGCGCTGCCCACCGATTTCTCGGCCCGCATCGCGCGAAACACGCAGCTTGTACTTCAGGAAGAAACCGGTGTGACTGATGTGGTCGATCCGCTGGCCGGTTCTTACTATGTCGAAAGCCTGACCAATGAACTGGTCGAAAAAGCCTGGGCCCTGATGCAAGAGGTCGAGGAAATGGGTGGCATGACCAAGGCCGTTGCCTCGGGTATGCCCAAGCTGCGCATCGAGGAAAGCGCAGCCCGCCGTCAGGCCATGATTGACCGGGGCGACGAAGTGATTGTCGGCGTCAACAAATACCGCAAGGAACAGGAAGACCCGATCGACATTCTGGATGTCGACAACGTCGCCGTTCGCGAGGCGCAGGTGGCGCGGCTGGAACGCATTCGCGCGACCCGTGATGAAGCCGCGTGCCAAGCCGCGCTGGACGCCCTGACCAAGACCGCCCAAGAGGGCGGAAACCTGCTGGCCGCTGCGGTCGAAGCCGCCCGCGCCCGTGCATCCGTAGGAGAGATCAGCATGGCAATGGAGAAAGAATTCGGCCGCCACCGCGCCGAGGTGAAAACCCTGGCCGGTGTCTATGGCGCTGCTTATGAGGGCGACGAAGGCTTTGCCGCGATCCAGAAATCCATCGAGGACTTTGCCGAGGCCGAGGGCCGCCGCCCGCGTCTGCTGGTGGTCAAGATGGGGCAGGACGGGCATGATCGCGGTGCCAAGGTTATCGCCACGGCCTTTGCTGATATCGGTTTTGATGTGGACGTTGGCCCGCTGTTCCAGACACCTGCCGAGGCCGCGCAGGACGCGGTGGACAATGACGTGCATGTGGTCGGCATTTCCTCGCAGGCGGCGGGGCATAAAACACTGGCACCACAGCTGGTGGAAGAACTGAAGAAAGCAGGGGCCGGCGATATCATCGTAATCTGTGGCGGGGTGATCCCGCAGCAGGATTACCAGTTCCTGTATGACCACGGGGTTAAGGCCATCTTTGGTCCGGGCACCAACATTCCCGAGGCCGCTCAGGATATTCTGCGCCTGATCCGCCAAGCACGGCCCTGACACAAGGCAAGACTTTCAACGAAAGCTCTTGTGATCCCGCGCCAATGGCGAAAACATGCGAGCGGATCCCTTCGGGGCCGGTCGTTTTTCGCAGGAGGGTGCGCATGTTACTCGATCATCTGGCCGTCGCGGGCGAAACGCTTGAAGAAGCGTCTGCGCATATCGAACAGGCGCTTGGCGTTGCGCTGCAACCCGGTGGGAAACACGAAAAATTCGGGACACATAACAGGCTGCTGGGTCTCAGGGATGGGCTCTATCTCGAAGCGATTGCCATCGATCCGCAGGCGCAACCTCCGGGCAGGCCGCGATGGTTCGATCTGGACAATTTTCAGGGCGGCCCGCGTTTGACGAACTGGATATGCCGGGTCGAGGATATCGAGGCCACGCTGTCGATCTTCCCAGATGGTACCGGACAGCCCATCGACCTGACCCGCGGCGCGTTGCAATGGCGCATGGCGGTTCCGCCAACGGGGCGCTTGCCGTTCGACAATCTGTTTCCCGCCCTTATCGAATGGAAAGGCGACCTGCACCCAGCAAACATGTTGCAGGACAGCGCGTGCCGGTTGCGACGCCTGGTTGTCTATCACCCCGACGCCCTGACACTGGCCCGTCAACTGGGTGAACTGGATCATGTGGTGTTCGACACCGGCCCCGCGGCTTTGCAGGCAGAGATCGAGACAGCTCATGGGCTTCGGGTGCTGGAATGAACATTCGCCCGGCCACAGCGTCAGATGCACCAGCCATTGCCCGGATCACCAATGCGATCATCCGGGACACTTTGGTCACTTTCACGACGGACGAGCGCAGCGCCGCCCAGATTGCCGAAGATATCAAGGCACGCGTGCCTGGTTATCTGGTTGCCGAGCACGACAGCCACGTTATCGGCTTTGCCACATATGGCCCTTTCCGAACCGGGCCCGGTTATGCGCAAACATGCGAACATACGATCCAGCTGTCACCGGATGCGTGGGGCAAAGGGGTGGGACGTGCGTTGATGTCAGAGCTGGAGGAAATCGCGCAATCCCAAGGCGTTCATGTTCTGGTCGCGGGCATATCCTCGGCCAATCCGGGGGCTGAGGCGTTTCATGCCGCACTTGGCTATTCGAAAGTCGGGGTGATGCCCGAAGTCGGCTTTAAGTTCGGCCAGCGGCTGGACCTTGTGCTGATGCAGAAAATTCTTGGTGCTGAATGACCTGTTGCACCTGACAGTCCCGAATTGTGACGCTAGGGTGCGGTCATGTCGATCTGGACCCGCATATCCGATGCGCTGAGCGCGCTTGCCCAAGGCGAAAGCCTGACCGCAGTTTTTGAAAAACTACGCTCGCCACCGGAGCGGTCCGTGGCCTTTACGATTGCGGTCATCGCACTGGGTGCCAAAATGGCCAAGGCAGACGGTCAGGTGACCCGTGATGAGGTCACCGCCTTTCGCGACGTGTTTCAGATTGCGCGCGAAGATGAGGAAGGTGCAGCCCGAGTCTTCAACATGGCCCGTACGGACGTGGCGGGATATCAGGACTACGCGCGCAAGATCGCACGCATGTTCTCGGAAGGCAGCACAACCCTGTGTGACTTGATGGAGGGGCTTTTTCACATTGCGATGGCGGACGGTTTCTATCATCCGAACGAAAACGCATTTCTCGAAGATGTCAGCCAGATCTTCGGACAAACCGACGCGCAGTTCAAAGCACTGCGGGCGCGTTTTGTCCCCGATGCGCCAAACGATCCTTATACGGTACTGGGCGTTCCGCATGACATGCCGCTGCCCGATATTCGCAAGGTCTGGCGGCAGCTGGTTCGGGAAACGCACCCCGACGCCATGATGGCCCGGGGTGTCCCCGAAGAGGCGATCCGGCTGGCCGAAAAAAAGATGATCGACATCAATCGTGCCTGGGATGAAATCAACGGCGCGCGGGCCTGATCAGATGCGGCTCGCGACTTATAATATCGAATGGTTCGCCAATCTGTTTGACCAGAAAGACAGGCTGATCGTCGATGACAGCTGGTCTGGCAGGCACGACGTCACCAAAGCGCAGCAGGTCGAAGCGATTGCCAAGGTGCTGACCGCAATTGACGCTGATGCGATTGTAATCGTCGAGGCGCCCAACACCGGCAGACGCCAGAACACGGTTCGGGCCCTGCAAACCTTTGCCGAAGCGTTCGACTTGCGCACGTCTGATGCGGTGATGGGCTATGCAAACGACACACATCAGGAACTGGCATTGCTCTATGACAGAACGGTGCTGAGTGTTCGCCATGACCCCAAGGGAGATATTGCAGATACGGCAGCCCCCCGGTTCGATGGCGTGTTCAAAATCGACCTCGATATTGATGCGACCGAGGACGTCGTGCGGTTCTCCAAACCGCCGATGGAACTGGCGGTGACGACGCAAGCCGGGCACTACATCCGCCTGATCGGGGCACATCTGAAATCCAAGGCACCGCACGGTGCCGAATCGCGGGACGAGGCGATCCGGATCTCGATTGCCAATCGCCGCAAGCAGCTGGCGCAAGCGATCTGGCTTGCACGGCGCGTCGAATGGCATGTTGCGCAAAATCAGCCCGTCATTTTGCTGGGCGATCTGAACGATGGCCCCGGGCTGGATGAGTTTGAGCACCTCTTTGGCCGCTCGTCGGTCGAGGTATTGCTGCAAGCCGGATTGTTCGATCCGAACGCCGTCACAGCCTACAGGTTTCGGCCCGGGCCGGTGCCTGCCACTGCGCGCTTTGCCCGTCCGGAGGAAGGTAAATTTCTGGACGCTTTGCTGGATTACATAATGATTACCGCGGACCTGCAAGCATATCGCCCGTCCTGGCGTATCTGGCACCCGTTTCAGGATGCCGCCTGTTGGGCTGAACCGGAATTGCGGCAGGCGCTTTTGACGGCTTCCGATCATTTTCCGGTCACGCTTGATATTGAACTGTGACCTTTCCAGCCTGCCACACGGGCCTTATATGTCAGGTATGACACGCATTTTGCTGATCGGTACGATCTCAATGTTCCTTGCCGCGCCTGCGATGGCGCAGGAAGACAATGAAAAATCCCTGATGGAGCAGGGGGCCGAACTGTTTTTCGAAGGTCTGCGCAAGGAAATGGAACCGGCATTGGAAAACTTGCTGGGTCTGGCGGAAGAGCTTGGCCCGGCAATGCAGTCATTCTTGCAGCAGATGGGCCCGGCACTTGCCGAACTGGCGGCTGAGGTCAAGGACTGGAGTGTTTATGAACCACCCGAGATCCTGCCCAATGGCGATATCATTATCCGCAGAAAACCGCCCCAAGAGCCTTCTCAGCCCGAAAAGCAAGATATCGAGGTGCCCGAAGGACCCACGGATATCTGACCCGCTCAAGAGTCAGCCTTTGACAATCACGCGAGTCTGAGATTTCAGCGCCGCTGCCAAAGCGTTCAGCCGGGCTTCAGCCACTTCGCTGAACAGGGGGGCAGCGGTTTCGGGCAGATACAGTTCCAGCTCTCGCTTCTTGGGGAAAAACTTGAGTTGCCCCATATTGGCATCGTTGTGCATCCACAGCATCGCGCCAAAGCGCATGGCCTTGCCCAGAATCTCGGCCTGTTTCTGGCTATTTTCGTCCAGCAACTCGTAAAGCCGAGAGAACCGGTTGCCTTCCCGCTTGTTGCGATAGCGGTGTTGCAGTGCCAATCCGATGAAGACACGCTCGGAGTGCTTCAAGCCACCAAGATTGGCGCGCGTGACGTTGTCGAAACACACCTCGGCCCGATAATCGGGATGCGCGCGCCAGCTTACATCATGCAGCAGGCAGGCCGCTTTGATCAGGCGCACCCTGCTGGGCGGTGCGGATCTGAACAGCGGGATGACAAAATCATAGAGATTGCTGCCAAATCCGGGCAGGCGGGCGTCCTTTGCTTCCGAGAACCGGCTGGCTTCGATCAGCGGGTCGCGGTCGCGCACTTCCTGCGGCATCTGCTCATACAACAAGCCCTCGCGGATACCATAGCTTGAGATGGCGATATCTTTGGGTTTGAACGTGCGGATCAGCCGCGCCAGAACATCCATCGCATATGGGATAAGCGCCATGCGCGAACTGGACACGCCCGCCTGAGCACGCAGCTTTTCGCTATCGTGTTTTTCGATGTATTTGATCGTCTCGCGCACCTGTTTGGTGGTCATGCGGTATTCATGCAGCACGTTCAGCGGATAGCCCCGCCGCAGCATGTCCAGCCGCGCAAAGGCCCGCCAGCTGCCGCCGACCAGAAATAAACGGTCCCGCTGCTGGCCCATCTGATTGCGCAGATCCTCCATCGTTTCCTTGATATGCGCTTTTCGCGCACGTCGCCCGCCTTTGATGTCACGCAGTTTCAACGGCCCAAGCGGCGAGGTCACGCGGCGGCCGACCTGACCACCGCCGATTTCGGCCAATTCCATCGACGACCCGCCGATATCGCAGATCAGTCCATAAGCTCCGGGCCACCCCAACAAGACACCCTGCGCCGACAGGCGGGCTTCTTCGTCACCGTCAATGATCGCCACCTGCAAACCGGTTTCAGCCTGCACCTGATCGCAGAACTCGGGCCCATCCGAGGCTTCGCGCACAGCAGCGGTGGCCACAACATGCAAACCGGGCAAATCCAGATCCATTGCCAGGTGCTGGAACCGTCGTAGGGCCGACAGGGCGCGGTCGCGGCCACGCGGGTTCAGTCGTCCGGTTTCGGACAGGCCCGCCCCCAGTTCGCACATGACCTTTTCATTGTAGAAATAGGCCGGTGATCGCGCCGCCCCGTCGAAAATGACCATCCGGACCGAGTTCGACCCGACATCGACAACCCCGACGCGGGATAGTGCCCGTGCATCCGGTTTGTCAAACAGGGGCTTTCCGATTGTTCCCCAGTCCGGGATATCGGTTTCGACGGTCTGATCCATGTGCCTTCCAGATTGTCCTGTTTGAGGATGCGAAATTGACGTCAGCGGGTCAATCATTGGTCTCGACCTCATCCGGGGCCGTGTTCAGTACGCGAATGGCCAGCGCGCGTGTAATGTCGCGTTTTTCCGCCAGGGCCAGTTGGTCCAGTTGGGATACAACGTCGGCTGCGCTTTCAAACCGCCGGTCCATACGCTTGACAAGATAGGCGATGACATCGGGGCCGGGGTTGAGCTGCCTGTCGACAAACAGCTTGGCAAGAACCGCGCCCAGCAATGCGTCGTCGGGCGGATCCAGTGCGACGTGATGGGCACCTTCGACCCGGCTTTGCAGGTCGGCCAGCGGCAACTCCCAGAATTTCGGTGCAAGACGGCCGGTCATCAGCAAGGGGTGCCCCTCGGCCAGAACAAGGTTATGCAGGTGGAACAGCGTTTTTTGCTGCTCGAGATCACCGGCTATCAAAGGCACGTCTTCGACCGCGATCGGCATACGCGCCAGGTCTGGCACATCGTCATATCGCAGGTCTCTGGCCTGAAGGATACGCCCACCGGTTTCAGCGGCCCAGACATGGGCCAGATGGGTTTTGCCCGCGCCAGCAGGCCCGCTCAGTACCAGCTTGTCGCCGGGCCATGACGTGGCCGAGATCATTGCCACCGCCAGCGCATTGGCCGGTGACACAAAGAAGTCCTCTCGCCCGAGCGCAGTTTTGGCGGGCAGATCAAAGCTGAGTTGTCGGGCCATTTACTCGGTTTCCTGATCCAGACCTTCAAGACCAGTGTACAATCTGCTGTCGAGGTATAGCGATGTGGCAAAGCGGGCCAACACGCCCAATGCCGCGGCGACCGGGACAGCGATCAGCATGCCGACGAAGCCGAACAGCGCGCCAAAGACCGACAGGGCCAGCAGCAACCAGACTGGATGCAGCCCGACAGAGCTGCCGACCAGCTTGGGTGTCAGGAAGTTCCCCTCGGTGACTTGTCCAATGGCAAAGATACCCGCGATCAGCCCGATATGAGCCCAGTCGCCCCAGAACTGAAACAGCGCAAGCCCGATTGCCAGCGAGCCACCGATAAGGGCGCCCAGATAGGGAATGAACGTGACCAAGCCCGCGATAAAGCCCACAATCAGACCGAATTGCAGTCCAGCAAGCATCAGTGCGACCGCGTAATAGCTGCCAAGGATTAGGCAGACCGTTCCCATGCCGCGCACGAACGAGGCCAGAACCGCGTCGATCTCTCCGGCAAGCCGCCTAATGATGGGTGCATGGTCACGTGGCAGCAGCTCTCCGATGCGGGCGGTCATGCGATCCCAGTCCAACAGCAAGTAGACGGCCACGACCGGGACAATGACCAACAGAACAACGATGTTGATCGCGGAGCCCAGCGAGGTCAGCAGCGTCTGCATAACGTCGCCGGTCTTGGATTTCAGCGTTTCGCCAAAGGACACCAGCATCGCGTGCGTGCTCGAGTCCCGGTCAAGCAATGACGGGAACTGTTTTTCTATGAAACTGCGCAACTGTTTGAACAGATCGGGCAGTACATCGACAAGATCCAGCAACTGGGTGATCAGCGCAGGGACTACCATCAGAATTGCCAGTACAAACCCCAGAACACCGACGACCGTGATGACTGCCGTGGCGGCCATACGCGACAGGCTCAACCGCTCCAGCCGGTCAGCGACCGGATCCAGGAAATAGGCAATGGCCCCGCCGATGACAAAAGGCAGCAAGACATCCCCAAGGGCCCACAGGATCAACACGAAAACCGCAGCGGCGATGCTCCAGTATCTCAGCTGATCCTTAACCGGCAAAGCCATGGCGATCCCCTTGTTCAGGCCCTTGCAGGTGTTCTTGGCGCATCAAAGCCCATGATGCAAGCGGTTCATGGCGCTTGGGTTTGCAGGGGTCAGCCGCGCAAGGTTCCCAATTCAGGTGTGTCTTCGGTGGCGGTCTCATCGGGCCAGTTCGTGCGCCAAATCTCGGCCGACCAGTGACCGCAATGAACCGCCGGACGGTCAAAGCCAAGCAGGGGCGGCAGCAAAGGCGCGACGACGACGTCGTGACGGGGCACCGCGAAATAGGGAAAAGAATACCGTTCCCGCCCCGATCGGTTCACAACCCGATGCGGCGTGGATTTCAACCGCCCGCCCGACCACAGCTCCAGCATGTCACCGATATTCACCACGAAACCACCGGGCGGGCAATCGGGCGTGATCCAGCCACCGTTGCGGGTCTGCACCTCAAGCCCGCCCACCGGATCGGAGGCAATGATGGTCAAGGCGTCGGTATCCTTGTGCGGATGGATACCAAAGCCTGCCTCATCCTCGGCCTGTGGCGGGTAATGCAGCAGGGTCATGTTGGTCATCGGGGCCCGGAATGCACTGCGCAGCGCGTCGGCTTTCAGATCCAGTCCCGCCTCTAACGCGCCCAGCAACAGATCGGTGACGCGATCCAGTTGCCGCCAGTAACCCAGAATGACCTCTTTCGCACCGGGTACACCGTCGGGCCAGATGTTTGGCCCGTATAACGCGCAATCCTCACGCACCGGGTCGTCTGCTGCGACCTCGTGATGCAGTTTGTACCCCTCGTACTTGTCGGCCTTGCCCGAGCCATCATTGGGTGTGAAAAACCCCATGGGTATATAGCCGCGATAGTTGGCGCGGGTGATGGCCTGATCCCATTTTTGTGCGTCATCGACGGCAAAAATCTGTCGGGTGATCTGGCGTACCTGATCCACGGTCTGCCGCGATACGCCTGTCCCGGTGATCGACAAGAAGCCGATCCCCTGACAGGCCGCAAGGATGTCTCGGACCGTCGCGTCATAGGCTGCGGTTCCCGGGGCAGTCAAAGGCGCAATATCAATCGTTGGGATACTGTCCATCAGTGAATCCTCACCCCCTGGCGTTGCAGTTCAGCTCGAACCGGTGCCAGATTCAGCTGGTCCAGCTCCTGATTGCTTTTCAGTGAGACCGCAGCGGCGATGCCCGCGCCCTGACCTAAGACCGCGCAACAAGCCATGTTTCGGGTTGCGGCATGTGCCACCCGGTCCGCGCCATGCGACCGTCCTGCAACCAGCAGGCCTTTGATGCCCTTGGGCAGCATCGAGCGATAAGGGATTTGCATGTACCGCCCCGTAGTTGGCAGGATCAGGATGCCATAGCCGTCGATGAACTCGGGATAGATGCCGATCGTATCCTCGAACCGGCCCTGATGGCGGGCATCGTTTTCGGTCATGTTGTAGACCGCGTCGATCTTGCGGGTGTCGCGGATGCCGATGGTCATCCCGAAATTCCGCAAACGTGCGTTTTCGCAACCGGGCATGAACCGTCGCAGCGCCTCGATGGCCAGCATGGTCTGGCGGCGACCTTCAATCTCGCCGCGCGTCAGGCTGTCGGGATCGGTGCCGTCAACCTCGGCCAGATGGATGAGGTTCATGTATGTCAGCTCGCCCGTGTCATGCATCGCGCCCCAGGTGCCGGCGATGGTGTTCAGATGCGGCGGGATCAGCCCCTGATCGATTGCTTGCTGGAACGGTTTGTGCACGAAGGGTGAGAACATGTCGTCCTCTTTACCCGAGGTCTCAATGTTCCACTCTCCGCCACCGCCCCAGTCCTTGTAGGTCTGCGGGTCAGCTTTTACACCTTCCATAAAGGCCCGCTTGTCGACGCCCGCCAGATGAAACATGACCGAAGCCGCCATCATGTCCTCGCGCGGAGTTTTGTGGGTCGGCGCACCCGCGCGATGGGCCACATCCGCGTCGCCGGTGGCATCGATGACGACCTTGGCCAAAATCGCTTCGCGCCCGGCCTTGGATTCTGTGATGACACCGGTGATCCGGTCGCCTTCCAGGATCGGGGACACGAATTGCCGATGCAACATCGGATGCACGCCCGCTTCTTCGACCAGCTTGTCGGCCACCAGTTTGAAGCCTTCGCTGTCCAGCTCATAGCTCAGGGACTGGCTTTCCGGAACGGCGGCTCCCATCTCCTTGGCGCGGGTTTCAAACTCCATCCCGATGCCGCCTGCCTCGACGGTTTGCTCGTGCCGGTACCAGGCAAATCCTTCGACGCCGACGGCAGTGATATTGCCGCCCATGCAGCCGAAACGATCAACCAAAGATACCTCGGCCCCCGCACGTGCCGCTGCAAGCGCTGCGGCCAACCCGGCGGGGCCGGAACCGACGACCAGAACATCGGTTTGATGAATGACGGGGATTTGGCGTGCGGGTTCCTGAATGGTCTGCATCGGCGCCTCATGGAATTTGCGTTTCCGCTACCATGGCAGTCCCGATTGGCGGGTCAATCAAAAAACCGACTGCCGCAAGGTCGGAAAACACCAATGCGCGATTGCCCCCGGCAGGGCTTTGGCATAATCACCTGTCCAGTCGAATTCTTACCTTTGAAGGTCCGTCCATGCGCCTGAGCCGTTACTTTCTGCCCGTTCTCAAGGAAACCCCGTCCGAGGCTCAGATCGTCAGCCACCGGCTGATGCTGCGTGCAGGGATGATCAAGCAGGCCTCTGCCGGGATATATTCCTGGTTGCCGCTGGGCTTCAAAGTGCTGCGCAAGCTGGAAAATATCGTCCACGAAGAACAGGCGCGGGCCGGTCACATCGCGATTCAGATGCCTATAATCCAGTCGGCGGATCTGTGGCGTGAATCCGGGCGCTATGATGACTACGGTCAAGAGATGCTGCGGATGAAGGACCGTCATGACCGCGACATGCTGTTCACGCCTACGGCCGAAGAACTGGTGACAGATATCTTCCGCGGCCACGTGAACAGCTACAAAGACCTGCCGCTGACGCTCTACCAGATCCAGTGGAAGTTCCGCGATGAAATCCGCCCGCGTTTTGGCGTGATGCGGGGGCGCGAGTTCTATATGAAGGACGGATACAACTTCGACCTGACCAAGGAAGATGCGCTGCACGCCTATAACCGCCATCTGGTCAGCTATCTGCGCACTTATGAACGGATGGGACTTCAGGCGATTCCGATGCGTGCCGATTCAGGCCCCATCGGTGGCGATGACACGCATGAGTTTCTGGTTCTGGCCGATACCGGTGAATCCGAGGTTTTCTATGACAGCGCCGTCACCGACCTGACCTTTGGCGATCGTGAAATCGATTATGACAACCGCGAACAGTGTCAGGCCATTCTGGAAGAGTTCACTTCGAAATACGCCCGCACTGATGAAACCCATGACGAGGCGCTGTTCAACCAGATCCCCGAAGAACGCCGCCGCGTGGCTCGCGGCATTGAGGTGGGCCAAATCTTCTACTTTGGCACCAAATACTCCGATCCCTTGGGCGCAACTGTCCAAGGCCCGGATGGCAAACCGGTTCCGGTTCACATGGGCAGCCATGGTATCGGTGTCAGCCGCCTTGTAGGAGCCATCATCGAGGCCAGCCATGACGATAAAGGCATCATCTGGCCCGAGGGCGTGACCCCGTTCCATTGCGGTATCGTCAACCTCAAGCAGGGCGATGACGAAGCCGATGTAGCTTGTGACAAGATCTACACGGCGCTGACGGCTTTGGGTCTGGAACCGCTCTATGACGACCGCAATGAACGTGCTGGCGGCAAATTCGCCACGATGGACCTGATCGGTTTGCCCTGGCGCATCACGGTTGGCCCGCGTGGTCTGAAGAATGGTGTGGTTGAACTGACCTGCCGCCGTACCGGCGAAAACGAGGAACTGAGCCCCGAGGCGGCCGTTACCAAAGTTGCTGAGATTTACCAGCGGATCGCATAAGCGACCATCAGTTGCTGCTGCGAGGTGGTGTTGAAACTCACCCTGTGATCTGGATGGGGTGCCGGAGGCTCAGACCTGGCGGCCCTTCCCAAGTTACCTGAATACCGACCGCGTCAGTCGGTCGGTTCTCAGTTTTGATCCGACGTCGGGCGCTCGGCCAGGACGTCTCCGTTGGCTCCGTCACCTGTCGCCACAACAATCGGACGGCCAAGGCGGCTGATCAGTTCGCGAAACTCGATATCCAGAAAGCGCAATCCGCAAATCCGCGCATCAGTTGCCCGATCCGTGATACACAAACGGCCTTGCCGGAAAACCAGACGATATCCTTTGTCTTTCAGGATGTCTGCCAAATTGCCCCAGCTTGCCGCGGTGACAAAGATTGGCCGAATGGCCGCGCGCAGCAAGGCTGCGGTTTCACAATCTAATTCTGTTGAAGCCTGACGGGTCGAAATTGCACCCGCACCATTGGTTGAAATTTGTAAATTCATTGAGCGACCCCCGCTCTTTAAATGTGTTCCCCCATGGTCAGGGTGGCAAAGTTTCTGAAAATAATCAAAAAGAGTAATAAAATTTCGCACTTATTGTTGCCTTTACGATTCAGTGGCTCACGATGCGCGATGATTAACGTCATACCTGAAACAATCACCTTCTGTCTGTGATGCGCTTCACAACTCATGGTGTAGCGCCCGAATTGAAAGACACCTGTTTTGCACATGTATTTTGGTCATGTCCCGAAACGATTCGGCTCATTCAGGCTGAGGAACCGGTTCAGGGTGACAACCGGCTTGACCATTGGGCGAAATGCCGAAAGGGTCGCCGCAAACAAGAAAACCCGGAGCAGGCATGGCCAAGACACCCCCGCCCTTTGCCCCTTTTGAATGGAAAATCGCCTGGCGATATCTGCGCGCGCGCAGGGCCGAAGGCGGCGTCAGCGTGATGACATGGATCTCACTGATCGGGATCACGCTTGCCGTGTTCGCGCTGATTGCAACGCTGGCCGTCCGTTCGGGTTTTCGGTCTGAATTCGTCGGCACCATTCTGGGCGCCAATGCGCATGTGACAGTCTATTCCTCGGGTGAATTTGACGCGCAGGGCCGGGTGGATCGGACAATTGCCGACTACAACGAACGCACTGACCGCATTGCGCTGGTGCCCGGTGTTGAACGTGCCGCACCGCTGGTGAAGGGGCAGGTGCTGATCACCAACCGCGACAGCAGCAGCGGGGTCGAGGTGTTTGGCATCCGACCAGACGATCTGTTCGACCTGCCGGGTATCGCGCAGGCGGACCAGGCGGCGGGGGACCTGTCGGACTTCCAGACAGGTGAGGATGTCATCGCCATTGGATCGGGTGTGGCCCGCAGTATTGGGGTCACTGTCGGGGATGTGGTCAAACTGACCTCGCCCAACGGGGTCAAAACCGCCTTTGGCACGTCGCCGCGCGTGAATGCCTATCGCGTTGTCTATGTGTTTTCGGCCGGTCGCTATGACATTGACCGCACCCGCGTCTACATGCCGTTTTCGCAGGCGCAGGGCTTTTTCAACCGTGAAGGGGTGGCGGATGAGATCGAAGTGATGGTGGACAAGCCCGAAGATCTTGGCCCGATCCTGATTCCCATTCTTGAGGCGTCGGGCGAGCGCAGTCAGATCTGGACATGGCAGGACGCATCCGGCGGCTTCCTGCGCGCGCTCGAGGTTGAGGATAATGTGATGTTCATCATCCTGTCGATCCTCGTTCTGATTGCTGCGATGAACATCGTTTCGGGCCTGATCATGCTGGTCAAGAACAAGGGGCGCGATATCGGTATCTTGCGCACGATCGGCCTGAGCGAAGGATCGGTTCTGCGTGTCTTTTTCATCTGCGGTGCGTTCACCGGCCTGATCGGCACTGCAATGGGGGTCATCCTGGGATGCCTCTTTGCAATCTACATTGATCCGATCTTCTCATTCGTGAACTACGTGATGGGCGGTGGCGTGTGGGATCCGTCGATCCGCGGCATCTACGCTCTGCCGGCCGAACTGCATCTGAGCGATGTGCTCAAGGCGACGTGCCTGTCGCTTGGCCTGTCTTTCATCGTCACCTATTTCCCAGCCCGCCGCGCGGCGCGGCTAAACCCGGTCGAGGCGCTGCGCTATGAATGAAGTCACCTTGCGTCTGAACGGTCTGACCAAGACCTACCTCAAAGGTACACCGGGCGAGGTGCAGGTTCTGCGTGGGGTCGATCTGGAGCTGCGCGCGGGTGAGGCCGTGGCCATGGTTGCGCCGTCCGGTGCGGGTAAATCAACGCTTCTGCACATCGCCGGTCTGCTGGATCGGCCTGACGACGGAACCGTGGAAATTGGGGGGCAGAATGTGAATGGCAAGGGCGACCGAACCAGAACGGCGTTGCGTCGGCAGGATATCGGGTTCGTATACCAATTCCATCACCTGCTGCCCGAGTTTACGGCACTGGAAAACATCACATTGCCGCAACTGGCCAATGGCGCGTCCGAAAAAGCTGCTCAGGCACGGGCGTTGGATTTGCTGGACCGTGTGGGCGTCGCCCCGCGCGCCAGTCACCGCCCTGCGGCGCTGTCGGGCGGGGAACAGCAACGCGTGGCCTTTTGCCGGGCGCTTGCCAACGCGCCGCGTGTTTTGCTGGCGGACGAACCGACAGGCAATCTGGACCCTGATACTTCGGATCAGGTGTTCGATGCCCTGATGACACTGGTGCGGGACGAGGGATTGTCGGCGTTGATCGCAACCCACAACCTCGAACTGGCGGCGCGCATGGACCGCATGGTCCGGCTTGAGGGCGGCGTGCTCAGGCCAGTTGAGTGATCGCAACACCGATGGCCATGACGGCGATACCACCCGCCCGCATCAGGGTGAGGGGTGCCACCTGCGCGCCGAACAGGCCGAAGTGATCGATTGCCGCCGCACTGATCAATTGCCCCAACAGAACAAAGAACACGGCGTTTCCAACGCCGAAATGTGGGGCGACATGGGTGATCGACAACACATAGAATGCAATCAGGATGCCAGCGAACAACAGGTGTTTCGGGGCCTGCGCAACCTTGGACAAGGCTGCAAAACCGGGAAACAACAGCATGGTCAGCACCGAGGCGGCCAGGGCAATTGCAAACAGCACCACAGCTGCCGTTGTCGGTGATCCGATGACCTTGCCAAGGGCCGCGTTAAGAGCGGCCAGTATCGGAATTCCAAATCCGGCGGCCAGCATGATGGCTGCGTATTGTGTCATTGCCCGAACCCTCTGCACCTATTTCGTTGATCTGGATCATTGCGTCCATATGCCTGTCGGGCAACCCTGCAAATGTCAATCGTGACAGGAGGATACGATGTTCAAGGCAACGATCGGTATGCTGGTTCTCGGGGTTTCGGCTGCTGCCGCACAAGCTGCCTGGGCGCAGGATGCCGCGACCGGAGAGGAACTCTATTTGCATTACTGCGCGACCTGTCACGGGATTGACGCAACCGGGCAGGGGCCGATGGCCAGCGTGCTGGTTGTTCAGCCGTCCGATCTGACCGCATTGTCCGGCGAAAGCGGGGTGTTCCCGACCGCCCGCGTTGTCGCCCGCATCGACGGTAGGGACCCGCTGGTCAGCCATGGCAGCCCGATGCCGGTCTATGGCCCTTATTTCGACGGGCAGGACACATCCATGAAAACACCGGAAGGTCAGCCGATCCTGACCAGCCAGCCGATCGTTGATCTGGTGGCATATCTGGAAACCGTGCAGCGCGCACGGAACTAACTGCAAATCCCTTCGATCCTGGCTTCGCTCCATGGGATCAGGACCGGGCGCTCGCGCCCTTGTTCCGGCAGGGGCGACAGATCAAAATGGGTGCCCAGCATGTCGTGCAGTCTTTTGGTACGCTTGGCCTGGGGGGCCAATGCGCGACAGCACACGTATTCCTCGACGATCGCGCCCTGCTGTTCGAACCCGTAGGTCAGAAAATCCGGAGAGGTTTCGAGGTCGAACAGATACGGATCCCTCCGGCCTCCATGTTCCGCCGCAGCGCGCAGGGGGTGGTAACCCGTGGTCCGGCGATTCTGCCATTGCCAGACATGCGTCAGCTCATGGGCCAAAAGCATCGCGGCCAGCAGGTTCATCTGATCCGGAAATTCCGACATATAGTCCTCCAGATACCAGTCGCGGGCAAAGTAGACTTTGTTGAACAGGGCCACGGCGGCAGGTTTGCCCGTCACCGGCCCGGGGTCCACCGGGGGCAGAATGCGCTCGCGGCAGGCCAGTCGCGGGCGTTCTTCGCGGAAATACGTCACGTTGGTAACCGGGGCACCTTCGACCAGACGGATGTGATCCAGTTCCAGGGTTTCCCCTTGAATGGTTTCCGCAAAATCGCGCTCCTGCTCAGTCAACTCACGACCGCAGGCGGCCAGCAACAAAAGTGAAGCAATGAATACACGCAGAACCATAAGTTGAATCTTATTCCGCTGCGGGTATTCCGCAAACCGTTTTCACAGACTCATGGCCAGAACCCGGCTGATTTCCGTAAGTGATCGCCCGGACTGACCCATCCATGTATTAAAGGCGTTCTGAACCGCCTCCATCGCTTTCTTCGAGGTGGCAGGCTTGTCGATCACACCTTCAGCAATCAGCCGGGCGGTGACATCCTGAGACAGAATGAAACTGTCCCGCCCGGCAAACCGCATTGCGTACTGCGCCGAAGCGCCGCCCAGTCGGGCCCCGCGTTTTGCCAGCATTGCCAGAAGGTTGACGTAGTCATCAGATGGCCAGCCGCCTAACACTTTACCCGCGCCGCCTTCCTCACGCAGTTCAAGCAAGAATGCAGCGTTATCCCGTACAGCCGCGATCTTGGTTCCATTCCTTACGATGCGCGTATCCTGCAAAAGGGTGTCAAACTTCTCATCATCCATGAACGCGCATCGCCCCACGTCGAACCCGTTAAAGGCTGATTCGAACCCGTCCCATTTGTTTTCGATGACTTTCCAGTTGAAGCCAGCCTGAAAGATGCATTTCGTGATGACCGACAGCCAGCGATCCTCGGGCATCGCTGCCAGTTCCGCAGGGGTTTTCGGTTTGCTCAGTTTTGCGCCCAGTGCTTCTGGACCGCCGTGGCGCGCGGCTGCGATTTCAAAGATTTCGTCAAACGTTCGCATCTGTCTAACCTTGATGTTGCCCGACTATAAATGTTTATCTTTTGTTCTTGTTTGGCAATGAAAAATCTGACCGTGTCCAGATTTGAGGCAGCCCAACGAATAACCGGATTCGCAGAAAAATGCGGATTTTCGAAAGAAGTTCTCGACAAAAGGTGGCAAAATGTTTTCTGATTGACTCGTCAGTCAACGTCCCGTCTTAGCGAAATGGAACAAGGGTAAGCCGGGTTGGATGCGTAAAGGGAGCCGGGAGGGGGGAACAATCTGGCAGAAAGATCTTTTCCACAATTTGGAAACGGATCACTGTTCTTTTCCAGCCAAATTTGTGCATGCTGCGGCATGGCATTGTCATCAGACAGAAAGACCGGCGGGAAAATCCTTGCCGGGATGGGCAAAACAAATATGACAGGGAGTTAAGTCCATGAAAAAACTAAGTGTAAGCCTAATGGCTCTGAGCGTTGCAGGCGCAGCGCAGGCGGCGGATATGGGTGCCGTGGATGAACCGATCAAATTGGCGATCAACGAATGGACCGGCCAGCATGTCACCACGCATGTGGCGGGAGAGATGCTCAAGGCTGCCGGGTACAACGTCGAATATGTGACCGCGGGCATGATGAACCAGTTCCAGGCGCTGGCCGATGGCGACATCGACGCGACACTGGAAATCTGGTCTTCCAACGTTTCCGATGAATACGCCAAGAAAATCGGTGAAGGCACTGTGGTTGAAATCGGTGATCTGGGTCTGGATGCCAAGGAAGGCATCGCATACCCGGCGCATGTGGCCGATCTGTGCCCGGGCCTGCCCGCATGGGAAGCGCTGAAAGATTGCGCTCAGGTCTTTGCGACGGCGGAAACTCTGCCCGGTGGTCGTCTGGTCGACTACCCGGCCGATTGGGGTACTCCGGGCGCCGATCGCATGACCGGTCTGGAATTGCCGTTCAAAGCCGTACCAGCAGGGTCCGAAGGGGCGCTGATCGCGGAATTGCGCGCCTCGACCGAACGCAAATCGCCGCTGCTGATCACTTTCTGGCAGCCGCATTGGGCGATGTCGGCCTATGACGTTCAGTTCGTCGAACTGCCCGCCGGTGAAGAGGCGTGCTTCAGTGATCCGGCCTGGGGCCCGAACCCGAATGCTGTCAATGACTGCGACTTCTCGCCCTCGCGCATCTTCAAGGCCGGCTGGAGCGGTATGGAGGAGAAATGGCCAGCAGCCTTTGAAATCCTGACCAACTATCAGCTGGCGGTTGAAGACCAGCAACCGATGATGGGCGCGATCGACGTTGACGGTGGAAAGGTCGAAGAAGTTGTCGCCGCATGGATGGCCGAAAACGAAGGCAAGTGGCGTCCGGTTGTTGACGCGGCAACCCAGTGAGCCCGCGTAAGTGACGGACACGACCATGCCAGCCATCGCCTGCCGGAATCTCTGGCAGGTGTTTGGCCCCGGCGCTGACAAAGCCCTGACCGACGCGCTGTCTCGGTCAGGGAATGACGCCGACAAGGCTGCCGCCGCCCTTCGGGAACAGGGGCTGATCCCCGCTGTTCAGGATGCCAATTTCGAGGTTCAGGAGGGCGAGCTTTTTGTCATCATGGGTCTGTCGGGCTCGGGCAAATCCACGCTGATCCGCTGCATCTCGCAGCTGCTGCCCGGTACGGGCGGCGAGATTCGGGTGGATGGCGAAAACGTCATCGGAGCCTCGAAGAAGGCCCTGACCGAGTTGCGCCGCAAAAAACTGGGCATGGTGTTCCAGCATTTCGGCCTGTTCCCGCATATGACCGTTTCTGAAAACGTGGCCTATCCGCTGCGCGTGCAGGGTGTGGGCAAGAAGGAACGGCTGGCGCGCGCGCAGGAGGTGATCTCCCTGGTCGGTCTGGAAGGGCGCGAAGACAGCTTTCCGCGCCAGCTTTCAGGTGGCCAGCGCCAGCGTGTGGGCATTGCCCGCAGCCTCGCCGTAAATCCCGATATCTGGTTTCTGGATGAACCGTTCTCGGCCCTCGACCCATTGATCCGCCGCCAGTTGCAGGATGAATTCCTTCGCATTCAGGCGACGCTGAAGAAATCTATCGTCTTTATCACCCATGACATTCAAGAGGCGCTGAAGCTGGCCGACCGCATTGCCATCATGCGCGACGGCAAGATTGTTCAGATCGGAACGCCCACTGATATCGTGTTGCGCCCGGTGGATGATTACGTGCGCGAATTCTCGAAGGATGTCGCCAAAGGTCAGCACGCCAAGGTCGCCTCGGTCATGCGGAGCGAGGCGGAATGTGGCCCGGATGATCCCGGCCTCACCACCTCGATGACGCTGGACGCAGCCCTTGCGCATTGCATGGAGCTGTATGAACCCGTGCCCGTGCGGGATGAGGCGGGCAATGTCGTTGGCACGGTGCATCCGTCCGATCTGGCCGCAGCTCTTCAGGTGGACGAGACATGACCGCCATAACCGACCTCCCGACACGGCGCAGTGCGCAGTTGACGGCAGGTGCGAAGGCCGCCCTGATAACTGTTATCGTCGGTGCAGTTTGCCTTGCGCTCGAGGGTATCGCCCCGTGGCTGGTCAAGTGGCCCGCCGCGTGGGAACTGCCTGCAACCCAATGGGTTGGCGCGTTTCTGGACTGGTTTCTGAACCTGATCAAACCGGCAATGCGGCTGTTTTCGGACCTGATGACCCACCCAATGAACTGGGCGAATTTCGTGCTGGGCAAAACGCCATGGCCCATTCTGATCGGGATCGTGACCGCGTTGGGCTGGTATCTGGGCGGCTTGTCCATGGCCGCACTTGGCTTTCTGGGCCTCAGCTTTGTTTTGGCCTCGGGCTATTGGGCCGAAAGCATGAATACGCTGGCGCTTGTCGCCGTGTCTGTCCCTGTGGCGCTGGTCATTGGGGGCGGCATCGGCATCCTCGCCAACGAAGTGCCAAAGGTGAAATCCTTTGTGCAGGCCGTGCTGGACATCATGCAGACGGTGCCAACCTTTGCCTATCTGACACCGCTGCTGCTGCTGTTTGGATTTGGTCCTGTTGTTGGTCTGATTGCTTCGGCCATCTATGCCGCACCGCCAATGGCGCGCAATGTCATGCTGGGATTGGAACGGGTAGAGCCCGAAATCAAAGAGGCGGCCATCATGTCTGGCGGCACTCGGTTCCAGCAGCTGTTCCAGGTCGAAATCCCTGCCGCCACCACTCAGATTATGGTCGGTGTGAACCAATGTCTGATGGCCGCATTGTCGATGGTTATCATCGCCGCCGTCATCGGTGGGTTCAACGATATCGGCTGGGAGGTTCTGCTGACCATGCGCAAGGCGCAGTTCGGCGAATCGCTGATGGCGGGTCTGGTTATCGTGGTCTTTGCCGTGGTGATCGACCGGATGAGCGGTACTTTGGCGACCGAGCGTAAACGCTATGACAGCCGCGTTGTCTGGGCGATGCTGGGTTTTGCTGTTGTCTTCACCGCCGCCTTCTGGGCGTGGTTGCCAAATCCTGCGGAATTGACCCTGCTGGACCCGATGGCCGAGGTCGTGGACAGCGGCCTGACCGCGTTCACGCAGGCCAACGGCCAGTGGCTGGACGCCCTCAAGAACAACTCATTGTTCTATGTACTGCTACCGCTTCGGATCGGGTTGGATCAGGCGGTGCTGCCCTTCACATGGGGTTTCCAGTGGACGTCGAGCATGAGCTATGGCCTGTTCGCGGCCGGTGCCGGAATTGCGCTTTTGATGGCGTGGCGCGGGCGGCTGACTGGCGGGCTGGTCGTTCTGATCTTGATCGGAATGCTGGAAACCGGCATCGCGAACCTGCCGTGGCCCTTTGTCCTGACCGGCGCTGCCGCGCTGGGCTGGGTCGCCGGGGGCTGGCGTCTGGCCGCGCTCTGCGTGGGGCTGCTCTGCACCATCCTCGTCTCGGGCCTGTGGGAAAGGGCGCTGCTGTCGCTCTATCTTAGTGGTGCAGCGGTGTTTACCTGCGCTTTGGCAGGGGGGCTGATCGGTCTTGCCAGCGCGGTATGGCAGCCTGTGTGGAACGTGGTTCGCCCGATCTGCGACATGTTGCAGACGATCCCCCTGTTCGTGTTCCTGATCCCGGTGCTGATGGTGTTCCAGATTGGTGAGTTCTCGGCCTTTCTGGCGATCTGTGCCTATGCGATTGTCCCGATGATCCGCTACACGCGGCACGGGCTGGTCAATACACCGGATGAGATGATGGAGGCCGCAATTTCAAGCGGTGCGACCGAGTGGCAGATCATGCGCGATGTGCGGGCGCCTTATGCGGCCCCGACCATCCTTCTGGGGCTGAACCAGACCATCCTTTACGCCTTCGCCATGCTGGTCATCGCGGCACTGATCGGGACCACCGGTCTGGGCCAGTCGATCTATCTGGCGCTGGGTCAGGCGGATGTAGGATTGGGCATATCTGCCGGGGCCGCGATGGCGATTCTGGCACTGATCGCAGACCGCATCGTGCAGGGCTTTGCCGAAGAACGCCGCGCGGCGCTTGGGCTGTAATACAGGGCAGGGACGGTGCGTCCGCCCCTGTGACCCAACTTGATTTCGGGCAAGGAAGTCGCTGTCCTCCCAATCTAGACCGACCCCAACACGTTTGGAGAATATCATGACCGGTTGGGGCCTTTTTCTTGCAGCACTCATCGTTTTCCTGCTCAGCCATGCAATTCCTGTACGGCCCACCGTGCGGGGCTGGCTGATCGGCACGCTCGGCCGCCGGGGGTATTTCGCGGCCTATTCACTTCTGTCTTTGGCCGTGCTGGCCTGGCTGATTGTTGCCGCTGCAAACGCCCCCTATGTCGAGGTCATTCCGCCGTTCGCAGTCTTGCGCTGGTTGCCGATACTGATCATGCCCGTGGTGTGCTGGCTGGCTGTGACCGGGCTTGCGATCCAGAACCCGTTTTCTTTCGGAGGGATGGGCAACAGGTCCTTTGACCCCGAACACCCCGGTATTCTGCGCACCACCCGCCACCCGATCCTTGCCGCGCTGCTGTTGTGGTCCTTGGCGCATCTTCTGACCAATGGAAGCCTGTCACATGTGATTCTGTTCGGCCTGTTTGCCGGATTTTCTGTTATGGGCATGGACCTGATCGACAGGCGTAAATCGCGTGAGATGGGCTTTGAATGGGTCCGGTTGTCCCGAAATACGTCGCGGTTCTCACTCCGCTCACCGCGACCCTGGCCACGCCCCTGGGTCTGGCTGACCGCACTGGCCGCTTATGCGGTTCTTCTTCACCTGCACGCACCTGTGATTGGTCTGTCGCCGCTTCCTTGACTGGGGGAGTGGTCGGGCAGCGCCTTGCGTGCTATTTGAAACGTCACAATCGAATTACAAGAGGTCCAAGATGCATCTGGCCTATGTCACCACCACCGACCGCGGCGCGACGGATCGCCTGCTCAGTGCTGTTGCTGAACGTCTGCTGGCGTCCGGCGCGAAACTGGCCGGTGTCGTGCAAACAAACACGGAATGCGCCGACAGCAGCAAATGCGATATGGACGTGCGCGTGCTGCCTAATGGCGAAACCATCCGTATCTCGCAATCACTGGGCACCCAGTCCCGCGGCTGCCGTCTGGACCCCGCAGCGCTGGAACAGGCGGTTGGGTATGTGACCGCCTCGCTTGCGAACGCGCCGGACCTGCTGATTATCAACAAATTCGGTAAACATGAGTCTGATGGGCGGGGGTTCCGCCCGGTGATCGGCGAAGCGCTGGCGCTGGAAATTCCGGTGCTGGTCGGCGTGAACGGGCTGAACGCCGAAAAGTTCAACGCCTTCGCCGAAGGCACGGCCGAGGAGTTGCCTGCGGACTTGGACGAAATCGTGCGTTGGTTCAACCGCATAGCTCAGATGCGCCCGGCTGCGGAATAGGTGGGCAATCGACCGGCGTGTTGATCTGAACGTCATGACATGCGGTGGCGAAGACCACGCGGAACCCTTCGTCCACGATCCAGTCGCGTTAGCCCCGGGTTAAGATCTGCAAAACTGATCAGGTCTGTCGCATCTGAGAATGGTGGCAGACCAAAAGCAATAACGCAGCTGCCAGATTACAGAGCAGTGCGGACTACACGTCCTGACCATCTTCGAAATACATTGGAAAGATGGTGGTGGCCTCAGTCTTGAGCGAACCGGTCTCTGCCCCGGATTTCCCTGTTTAGAGGGAATTTACAGGGAAAATCTGCGGTTTTGGCCTCGGAAACGCCAATTCTGGCGATTTCTGCTCTGATTTAATGCCGTTTAACAAGGGCTTACGCAGCAATTCCCTGTTTCCGCAGGAACAGGGAATTTAGTGTGCAGGAACAGGGAACGCGTTTTTGTGAACAGGGAAGGTGATCGCGCGGAACAGGGATCGCGCCAAAACCCGTGACAAATACGGCCGTTGCGTTCAACGGAAGCCCGGCATGCCCAACTCCTTGGGGCCACCGCCGTCTTCCTCGTTTTCTGGCAGTTCGGCCCAGAGCAGCGTGACTGCATGGCCTTTGTTTGCGACCCGCGTTTGCTCGTAGAGTTCAAGTTTCGACGTACCCATCCAGGGGTGGGGGTCCGCCTCGACAAACTGCGTGAAGCCGGGGCTCGCATTTGCGATCGCGCGATGCGCAGCTGACGTTTGCGGGATCCTGTCGCCTTTACCGAGGGCGACGAATGGGAAATCTGCGCTCTTTGCGAAATAGCGTACGGTTCCGTTGTACGACCAGACTGCCGCCAGTGCTTCGGCACGCCGCTCCACCATGCGTCGCACGCAGGCTTCGAGGCTCACTTCAATATGGTCCCTGAGACGTTGCGCGTCGCGCAGATCCGGGTCGCCTGAGTAAAATGGCTCCACTAGGTAATCCGGCGCCAGTAGTTCGATCGCAAACTGGTTGGCCTGCGTCTCCTGGCGTAAATGTCGTCGTCCGTCCCGCGTTTCCCGCATATCCTGAGCAGAGCAGGTGAAACCAATCGCCCCGGACAGCTCGTGCCGTTCCATCAGGAAATGTCCCAGCTCATGCGCGATCGTGAACCGGGCGCGCCGGCGCCCTTTTGCGGTGTTGGCGAGAATGCGGCCGGTGCTGCGGACTGTGTCGGTGAGCAGCATGCCTTCGAATCCGTCGAAGCGATCGAGCCGCACCTCTGCAATATCCAGTGCCTTTGCAATGTCGACAACCGGGACAGCGCCCTCCCGTTTGTCCAGCAGCTTGTGGACCGTCCGCGCAAGCAGGGCAGGGTGATGCATGTCGGCAAGTTCAATACGGTTCAGCTGCACGCAGTTCAGTCGGTGGCTGAGGATGTCTGTTGCATATTCTTGATCATCTGCTCGACGATCTGTCTGTCGCGATCAGTCAAAGTGTCCAGCCCGCGATGTATCCGTTCAATCTGAAGGTCGCCTTCGTTCGGTTCCGCCGCCTCGCCCGTCAGCACATCAATGCTGACACTGTAATGGGCCGCCAATTTGCGCACTAGTTCGAAAGAGGGGTTTTTGCTGCGACCCTTTTCCAGCTCCCAGACATGCGCTTTGGACACGCCGACTTTGTCGGCAACCTGTTGCAAAGACTCGCCGCTCTTCTGGCGCAGGCTGAACAGCTTCTCCCCGATGTTCATGAAAACCTCCTGTCTGATTTGCCGAACGGAAGGATGCGCCTGAAGTTGACGGATGTCAAATCGTAAGATATATCGAACGGCGAAGGCAGGTGGGGTGATTCCGCCCGTAAGCAGTACAGGAGCCAAGGATGGCCACGACAAGCATTGAACATATCGCGATCTGCGATCTCAAACCCTGGGCGCGCAACGCCCGGACACACTCAAAGAAACAGGTGCGTCAGATTGCGGACAGCATCGCGCAGTTCGGGTTTACGAACCCAGTGCTGATCGATGAAAGCGGCACTATTATTGCGGGGCACGGCCGGGTGGAGGCTGCGAATCTGTTGGGTATTCAAGACATACCCTGTTTGCGCTTTGATCATATGACCGAGGCGGAGAAACGGGCTTATGTGCTGGCGGACAACAAGCTGGCGCTGAACGCGGGCTGGGACGAGGACCTGCTGGCGGCGGAACTTGGGGCGCTGATGTCAGACGACCTCGAGTTTGACGTTGGGCTCACTGGCTTCTCAATTGCCGAAATCGATACCCTGATAGATGCCGTGGCTCCGGAAGACGAGGGCGATCCGGCAGATGAAGCGGTGCCGGACGAGGCGCCCGCCCGCGTACGCCCGGGCGACATCTGGCAGCTCGGCCGGCACCGGCTGATCTGCGGCGATGCGCTGGATGCACAGACCATCAGGTCTTTGATGGACGGCCGGACCGCCACGATGGTTTTTACGGACCCGCCGTACAATGTCCCGATCGACGGTCATGTTGGCAACTCCGGAAAGACGCAGCATCGTGAGTTTGCCATGGCATCAGGCGAGATGTCGGTATCGGAGTTCACGCGCTTTCTGCAGCGCGCATTCCGCAACCTTGTCGATCACAGCGTCGACGGGTCGATTCACTTCATCTGCATGGACTGGCGTCATATGGGTGAGATGCTGCAAGCGGGGCAGGGTGTCTATGACGATCTCAAGAACCTGGTTGTCTGGGCCAAGGATAATGGCGGCATGGGCACCTTCTACCGGTCTCGCCATGAATTGATCTTCGCGTTCAAAAAAGGGGACGCGCCGCATATCAACACCTTCGAGTTAGGCCAGCATGGGCGTTACCGGACCATTGTCTGGGAATATCGCGGGGTAAACACTATGCGGGCAGGGCGCATGGAGGAACTGGCGCTGCATCCGACGGTCAAGCCGGTGCAGATGATCTCAGACGCGATCCGGGATGTCTCGGGACGCGGCGACATTGTGCTGGATGTCTTTGGCGGGTCAGGTTCGACCTTGATCGCGGCAGATAAGACCGGCCGGCGCGCCTGTCTCTGCGAGTTTGACGAGATCTACTGCGATCGTATCATCGCCCGCTGGGAAGCCTTCGCCAAGGACGAGGCGGAGCAGATCCTTTGTGGATGGATGCCGCCAGTATCAGCCCAGACGATGGAGGCGGCGGAATGAGCGGTGACAGGAACAAGCGCGCGCTCGTGGCCCGTCCCGGCTACGACGTAGGCTATGGCAAGCCGCCTAAAGACACCCGGTTCAAAACGGGCCAGTCGGGCAATCCAAAGGGTCGGCCGAAGGGATCAAAGAATAAACGTCCGGGCATGCATGAGGAACGGATGAAGGACCTCATCCTAGATGAGGCTTACCGCGACATCACGATCCGGGAAGGGCACCGCAGCGTGACAATCCCCATGGCGCAAGCAGTCATGCGCTCTCTGGCTGTGAACGCGGCCAAAGGCCAGCACCGGTCGCAGCGGCTCTTCTCGGAGCTCCTGGCAGAGGTGGAAAGCTCCCGCAAGATCCTCCACGACCAGTGGCTCGACACCGCGATCACCTACAAGGTGGAGTGGGAAAAGGAACTGCGCCGCCGGGAACAGCTTGGCATCACCGACCTGCCGGACCCGCTGCCTCACCCCGACCATGTCAAGATCGATTTGATTGAGGGAACAGCCATCGTCGTGGGGCCCGCTACAAAGGAGGAAAAGGCCGAGTACGACTGGTTCGTCGAACGGCGTGAGATGTTCGCGGACGAGCTCCGGCATCTGAAAGCCATGCGGGCCGAAGCGGATGACGCAAGGCTGATCAATCAGATCGACGAGGACATCGGGCAACTCCGCCGCATCCTCCAGATCATCGATGCAAAGCTGCCGGACTAGATCTCAACTTCTCACCGGCCAGAGCGGCGCGCCCCGGTCGGCGAAAGACCGGTTTGCAGCGCAAAACGGTTATCTGACCGTTCTACTCAGATGACGGCAACGAGCCCATTTTGCTAGCTGGCGGCACACAAAGCAGTCGCTGCCTCTGTCGTATTGGTGCCCCTGTCCGCATCTGAGAATGTATTCGAACTGGAAACTGAAAGTGGACATCCACCTTTCGTTGAAGTTCACCCGCTCTTGGTTCGAGGCAACACCGCTTTGTGTCCGGACGGGTTCAGACTCCAACCTTGCCACGGGTTAAGTCGAATGACTTCGATGTGGTCATTTGTCCACTGGACATCAGTGCAAGGACTGGAGGCACAATCTGCCAATGTCTTCCATTGCCATAAAATCACTACGCTACAGTTGGCCCGGAACCACTGAACCGGTGCTGAATATCAACGTTTTCGACCTGGCCCCCGGCGAAAGCGTGTTCCTTTCCGGGCCGAGTGGCAGCGGCAAGTCGACGTTACTTGCCGCAATTGCCGGCGTGGCTGATATTCCGCGCGAAACGATCCGGGTCGCGGGACAGGACGTGGGCGCCTTGTCTGGTGGCAAGCGGGACAGGTTCCGCGTGGATCATCTCGGCATCATCTTTCAGGTCTTCAATCTGTTGCCCTGGCTCAGCCCAGTGGAAAATGTCCTTTTGCCCTGCCGGTTTTCCGAAGCAAGGCGGCAAAAGGCGGGCGCGGACCCGGTCAAAACCGCGGAACGGCTGCTTGCTGAACTGGGACTGCATGCCGGCGCACTTCTGCATGGGCCGGCGAGTGCGCTCAGCGTCGGACAACAGCAGCGCGTAGCTGCGGCCCGCGCGCTGATCGGATCACCCGAGGTCGTGCTTGCGGACGAACCCACCTCGGCGTTGGACGAGGACGCGAAGGAGGGTTTCATCCACCTGTTGCTCCGGGAGTGTACCCATGCGGGTGCAAGCCTTCTGTTTGTGAGCCACGACCGTACGCTGGCGCGTCATTTTGATCGCACCGAAGATCTTCGCGATTTGAATGGTGGTGACAATTGATGATGAAGTTGAGCCTGAAGAGCCTCCTGAACAGAAGGTTCGTCGCATTATTGACGGTCTTCAGCATCGCCTTGAGCGTCGCATTGATCCTTGGCGTGGAACGGCTGAGAACGGAGGCCCGGGAAGGTTTCGCCAATTCCGCCTCCGGCATAGACCTGATCGTCGCACCGCGCGGAAATGACGTGCAAATCCTGATGGCGACGGTCTTTGGTGTGGGCTCGACGGGGACCGGCATAGGATGGGAGAGCTTCGAAATGGTTGAAGCGCTTCCGCAGGTCAGCTGGGCTGTGCCCATCATGATGGGAGACAATCACCGGGGATACCCGGTCATCGGTACATCGGCTGCCTATTTCGAACGGTTTCGTCACAGTGGCGGTGAAACACTGGTTTTCGACATGGGCGATGCGTTCGAGGAGCCCGACGGTGCGGTTGTGGGGGCTGATGTTGCCGAAGCATTCGCCTATGCACCGGGAAGCCGGATCGTCAATGCACATGGTTCGGGCGAAGTCGCTTTCGATCTGCACGATGAGGCACCTTTCACGGTGACGGGTGTGCTCGCGCGGACCGGAACAGCAACGGATCGAATGGTATTCGTCTCGCTCGAAGGGTTCGACAGGCTTCACGCGACCGATGCTACTGAGGCAGCAGACCCCTTCGAAACTCCGGCGCCTGACGCTGCTGTCTCGAATGGAAACCGCCAGTCGGCGCACGTCAGGGACGCGCGCAACCAGGCGGACCACGACGCCGAACACGGCAGTTTTCAGGACGCGCACGAGCACGAGGACGATCACGAAGAACGTGAGAGCCCGGAGCACGCGCAGCATGAGGATCACGAGCACGACGCGCATACGCACGAGCCTGGAACGATCAATGCAATCTACGTCGGATTGACTGACAAGACGTCGGTTCTTTCGGTCCAGCGCCAACTTGCGGAGTATCGGGCGGAAGCACTGACGGCAGTGCTGCCCAACATCGCTTTGTTGCAGCTATGGTCCCTGACGGGCACCGCCGAAACGGCGCTACGGCTGATGGCGACTGCCGTTGCCGTCGCAGGAATGATTGGCATGGTGGTTATGCTCTCTGCCGCGCTCGATGTTCGTCGGCGCGAGTTTGCGATACTGCGCTCGGTCGGCGCCACTCCGCAAAAGATCTTCGGTCTCATCTTGCTGGAAGCCGGCATCTTGTTGGCGGCCGGCGCTATATTCGGATACCTGGCGCTCCTAACAATGAGCCATCTTGCCGATCCAATTCTTGCAGAACGCCTCGGGATCAGGGTCGGCTTCGTTCAGCCCACATATCGTGAGGCTCTTCTCATCATGCTGATTTTCTGCTCTGGTTTGCTTGCCAGCCTTATGCCGGCAATTCGTGTCTATCGCATGACTCTGGCGGACGGTTTGTCGATGCGTTTCTGATCAGGAGGACCCGAAGTGACACATGCTCTTTCCCGGATGGTTGCGGTCATCTCATTTGCATTTTTGCCGCAGCACGGAATTGCTTCGGATCCGATGTCGATCGGGTGGCAAGACCTGCTTCCCGAAGAACGGCCTTACCACGATCCTTTCCGCGACATGGACTATGAGCACATCAGGGCCCTTTCCAAACTTTACCGGTTGGAACATCTGCAACCCGAGCAGACCAATGCGGAGACCAAAGCAGAGGCCGCCAGTCTGAGGGAACAGCTGCTCGCCCAGGGTCTCGACCCGGAGTGGCTCTTCAAGCAGCGAGAGATCGTGATGAATCAGCGTCGACTTGCCGCAACAGAAGCCAATCCCGACGTTCTGGGAAAGACGATCCGAATGCCGGGGTACATGCTGCCATTGGAAATGGACCAGGAAAAAGCGGTCGAGTTTCTGCTCGTTCCGACCGTGGGTGCCTGCATCCACACGCCACCACCTCCGGCCAACCAGATGGTCTACGTGCGGTTTGACGAGGGCTTCAAGATGGACGGGCTATACAAGCCGGTCTGGATAAGCGGAGAAATCCGTGCGCAAAGTCGCACACAGTCGCTCAGTTACATTGATGGCGTTGCAGACATCGAGACAAGCTATGTTATGAATGCACTGTCGGTCGAACCCTATGAGCCGTGAAAAGCTAAACGTGCGTCGGGACCGTACCGAAAGGTGGACTTCTGCTACTTCAAGAACAGAGGGGTCAGTAGCGTGGAAATGAAGAGGATTTTCGCGGCAGCGGTCTTGGGTGGCTTTATGGTTGCGACATCTGCCAGTTCCTGCGGGTTTCACAACTACGCACCTCAGCCAACGTTCGTTGACAGGTTGCTGGGCAGCGACGACATCGTGCTCGCGCGGCCGAAATCCGAAAATCCATTCAGTTACGAGGCCGTTGAGGCGCTCGAAGGGACACTCGATTACGTGGAAATACCGCAACTCGTTGACAGTACTACGCGTCGTCGATGTGCTTTGGATCCTTCAGCAACGGTCCTCTTTGCGCGTGACGGTGCATACGGGCCCTGGCAGCGCATCGCTTTCGTGGACACCGCCTTCGAACCGATTCTGAGGACGGTGATGTCGCGGCTGAGCGCGTGGGAGTTGGGTGAGGACATTGATCGATTTGCCTACTTTGCGTCCATCCTCAATCATCCGGACCCGGTCATTCACGGGTTGGCGCTGCGGGAACTGGACATGGCGAGTTATGATCTGCTGCGCAGTTTGCAGATCGAGTTGGACGTCGTGCGGTTGTCCGAAAGGATTTAAGACATAAACGAAACGGACCTGAAGCCTATTCGCATATTGCTTCTTGGCCTGAGTGGCGATCTTGGCGTTGAACCCTGGGTCGAAAAAGGACTACACGACAGCGTGCAGTCTCAGGGGCAATATATAGTGGCCTATGCGACGGCCTTGGTGGAATTGCGCGGTGCAGAGGCCGTCGAACATATCGCTGCCAGTTACCTCACGGACCCTTCGCTTCCGCGCTACACGCGTGAATTGTTGGTTGAGGCGCTTGCTCTGCACGGGCAAAGGCAAGACTCTTCTCTTGGCGACTCTGTCTCGGAAGCGATTGAAAATGCAATCTGGGTCGATCCCGGGCTTTCCGGCGCAGTCGCTCGCCAGTTTGGGACAAGAGGTGTCTGGTCCCAGGCGGACATCCTTTCGATAGCACTCTCGGAGAATACTGTGGTCGCCGAAGACCGGGAAGACGTGGTTCAGTATGTCAGGTTCGCGGCAGAAGCACGGCCAGGCAATTAGACGGGCAACAAAAATGCAGAAGTCGAGCCGCGAGTTGGCCTGCAAAACCGTCTAAAGGTTCCAAATGTGGAAAACTGAATGAGTGTCCGGTTTGAAGAAGCTACACTGCGGCGTCTGTCAACGACCACAAATCCTGCTTCGGGACGGATGCCGCATTTTTATCCTATGAGCCAAAACGTCTGCGTTGTCCGGATACCGTTGAAAAAGTCGGGCGGTTGCTCTCGTTGGGAAGACGGTCGAACGTTCTGGGCGCGGAGGTTCACGTCGGCGTTGCCCTGAGCTTGGCGAGTTTGCGGAGGTTCTGGACCGTTGCGGCGAGGTGGAACTCGTCCTTTGCGCCGTTTGGACCTCTGAGACGGAGGCGGTCGAGACCAATGATGCGTTTTAGGTGCGCAAACAGCATTTCGACCTTCTTCCTTGCATAGCTTGACGCGACATAGGCGTCTGTCGTGGCAAGGTCGCGGGCGCGCTGTCGCGCATTCTCATGCCTCGATCGGGCGATCTTCCGGGTGGCCTGGTTGGGTGTGCACCGGGGCTTCAAAGCACAGGCAGCGCAATCCTGCTTCCGGGCGAAGTACTTCTTGAAGCCGTCCTTGCCGAACTCCGGCCGGCCCTTCGAGATGTTCCGCCAGTACGGCTTCAGCAGCCGACCGCCAGGGCATCGATAGACATCGGCATCGGGATCGTAGGTGAAGTCGCGAGCCGGGAACGCCCCGTCCTTGCGCTCGGATTTGTCGAAGACCGGGATGTGCGGTTCGATGGTTTGCTCTTCGACGAGCCAGCCGAGCATATCGGCGGTGCCGTAGGCCGTGTCCGCTGCCAGGACGCCCGGGTGCAGGTTGAAACGGTCCCGCGTTCTGACCAGCATGTTCCGCACGGCGCCGACCTCGGCCTGCCGGATCGGTGCGGAGGCCTGAACATCCACAATGACGGCGTGATCCAGATCGACCAGGTAATTGGTGCTGTAGGCAAAGAAGGGCCTGTCGCCATTGGCTCCCGTCAGCCGGGCGGCAGGATCGGCGGGCGAGATCGCCTTCGGCTTCACAGGCGTCGCAGCGCCGAAGGCCGCGTCATCGAGCGTATCGAGATACTCCCGTGTGGCCCCGCTGGCCACATCAGTCGCTGACCGTTCCGAGAAGTCGACCTTGGTGTAGCGGCTGGCGTCGGCCTTGATGAGCGAGGCATCCGCCCCGAAGCGCTCGCCTCCGACAAGTCCTTCGGCAATGCAGCGTGCCAGCACCTCCTCGAACAGATGCCGGAACAGGCCGCTCTCGCGGAACCGACCATGCCGGTTCTTCGAGAAGGTCGAATGGTCGGGGACGACGTCAGTCAGATCGAGGCGACAGAACCAGCGGTACGCAAGGTTCAGATGCACCTCCTCGCACAGCCGCCGCTCGGATCGGATGCCAAAGGCATAACCGACGATCAGCATTCGGATCATCAGCTCAGGATCAACCGACGGTCTCCCGGTGGAGCTGTAAGAGGGGGCGAGGTGCGGGCGGATGCTGGAAAGATCCACGAACCGATCAATACATCGCAACAGGTGGTTCGACGGCACAAAGTCCTCGATTGAGAAGTCATAGAACAAAGCGCCCTGCGCCACCTGCTTCGGCCCTAACATCGCCACCTCTCCCTTGCCTCAGGAGAAGTGAATCAGCAGTCGGCGAAGCTCTCAAGCCGAGTTTTTCAACGGCATCTCCGCATAGCGGAACTTCCGGTAGTTTTCCGGAATGGCCGCTTTCGGCATAAGCAGACTTTTAAGTCAAAAAATCAGGTCGACGTTTTTCGATGTCTGCTTTCACCGTATAGGACGAAGCCGCTCGCGCGGCATTGGAGCCTGTGGCAGGCGTTTTGCATTGATCTGACCCCTGTGCATTTGGGAATGGGCGCGGCTGTCTGACGATTGGGACCTCTCAATC